>DMYC01000284.1:0-215 GCA_003482695.1 Clostridiales bacterium UBA8960 | reverse complement strand
AGATTGAAAGAAAGTGGTACGTAGTAGATGCTGATGGTAAAACATTGGGTCGTTTAGCAGCAGAAGTTGCAAAGATTTTAAGAGGAAAACACAAACCAATATATACACCACATGTTGATTGCGGTGATTTCGTGATTGTCGTAAACGCAGAGAAAATAAAAGTAACTGGTAAAAAAATGGATCAAAAAATGTACAGATGGCACACAGGTTACGTT
>DMYC01000022.1:411-2831 GCA_003482695.1 Clostridiales bacterium UBA8960 | reverse complement strand
GTGAGCTGGAAATCATAGGTCTAAAATATTCTATTGAGGCGATGATGTCTCAAGTGGGGGGAGGCGCTTTGCCACTTGAAGAACTGCCTTCATATGGGCTTTGTTTGCGAGGAGACTTCAATTTGAACCGCATTCAATATGCGTTAAGACAACTTCCCATCCCCATTATTTTAAAAATTGAAGACGACGCCATGTATCTGGATTTCAGGACACTTTTTACAGACGATTATGCGCCTCTAATCGATGGATTAAGCAAAGTGATGTCTGGAGGCACGAATTAATAGTCATATCGTTATAGGCACTGCTGGACATGTTGATCACGGTAAAACGGCACTGATTCGACATTTAACAGGTATAGAAACCGATCGATTGGCTGCTGAAAAATTAAGAGGCATCACGATAGAAAATGGATACGCCCATTTGAGATTGCCTTCTGGAGGTGTTGTCGGTTTCATCGACGTACCTGGCCATGAGCGGTTTATTAAGACCATGCTCGCAGGTGCTATGGGCATAGATGCGGTTCTCTTAATTATTGCTGCAGATGAGGGGTTAAAGCCCCAGACAATTGAGCATCTAAATATTCTCAATCATTTAGGTGTAAGTAAGGGTTGTATTGTCATAACCAAGAAGGATCTCGTCAGTGAAACTGAACTTGTTGCGCTTTCAAACGCCATTAAAGATTTAACACATAACACGTCGCTTAGCGGCTTTGATATCGTCTACTACAGCATTTATGATGATTCCTGTAGGGAAATGATGCTGGACACACTAGAGCGTTTTTCAAGCTACTCAGACGAGAATAAAGCCTATGCGGCTTCGAGACTACATGTGGATCGCGTTTTTTCAGTAAAAGGGGTCGGTACGATTGTTACAGGTACATTAATCGAGGGCCAAATCAAGAAAGGCGAAACCATCTTTCAGTATCCCGGCAATAAGAAATGTAGAATCAAGGGGATTGAAGTTTACGGTCAGCCCGTCGAAATCGCCGAATATGGACAAAGAGTCGCTTTAAACTTATCAATTGACCACGATCAAATAGCAAGAGGTGATTTGCTGAGTTCAGTTGATCAGTTCACACCGACGATGATTATTGAAGCAAACCTTACCACAGATCAGCTTAGTCAGGAAATTAGGCATTGGCAACGCCTAAAATTATATCATGGCACAAGAGAAGTCTTATGTCGAATCGCGCTTGGCAATGATGAAGCAATCCACTCATATGAGTCGAGACGTATTCAGCTAAGGCTTGAATCTCAGATTTATTGCAAAGTTAACGATCCAGTAATCCTTAGAAGTTATTCGCCTATGGTTACATTAGGTGGAGGCATTATCGTTTCTTCACATGCGAACAAAAGAATCGTGGATCAGAGTGACGAAGAAGCTTTTGACGATTTGATGGAACTTAAGACCATTCTCAAACACTCAAGCTGTTTTTTCAATATTGAAGACCGTTTTTTTGAAAGGACTTCGCTATCACTTTCAAAAGGATATGAATTAGTTGAGAAGATGCTTAAAAATGAGATCATCCTTAAATTAAATGATGATGCCTATGCATTGACAGACAACTGGAACGCACTGTGCGAACTTATTCTTGACGCCGTTTCAATAGAACATAGGCAACACCCACTGAGAAAAGGCATTCAAAAGGAGACGTTAAGGTCAAAGATTAATACAACTTTTCCACTGTCTAAATCAGAGTTTAATTTAACGATTGACACGATGATCTCTAATAAACTTATCAAAGAATCATCGAATAGCATTTCTCTATTCAATTATTCACCAGAATTAAACAGCGTTCAAAAGAATGCCATAGACGAAATAATGGCTATAATCGAGACACATCAACAAGCACTTGTGCCAATGAACGATTTCTTGGTCATAAGGTTAGACAAAAATGTTATTTATGATCTTCTATATTATTTGATTAATTATGAACTTCTTGTTAAAATTAATGATGAATACATTATGACTATGACACTATACAAAATGAGTGTTCAAAAACTGTTTGATTATTTTGAAACACATGATGTTCTGAGTGTCGCAGAATTTAGAGACATGACTGGTTTTTCACGAAAATCGACGGTCATGTTATTAGAACACTTCGACAGAGTTAAATTAACCAAACGCAGTGAAAATAATCGAACGATGATTAAAAATTGATTGGAGTGGAAATATGGCTGAGAAGATATTAGTAGTAGATGATGAACCTATTTTATTAAAAGGTTTAAGATTCAGTCTAGAGCAAGAGGGTTATGAAGTTGAAACCGCTGTAGATGGAAAGGAAGCATATGATAAAATTTTGGCGAATTCATATGATGCCGTTATTTTGGACTTAATGCTACCTGGTATGGATGGTCTTGAAGTTTGTAAAAAAGTAAGAGAAAAATTGATGGTTCCTATTTTGATGCTGACTGCCAAAG
>DMYC01000022.1:0-403 GCA_003482695.1 Clostridiales bacterium UBA8960 | reverse complement strand
CCATTCAATATGCTTGAGTTAAAAGCTAGGATTAAAGCGATTTTAAGACGTGTACAAATCAGCGATCAAAACATGACATCAAATTTGTTGAATATTGGCGATTTCAACATCAACACACTTGGAAGAAAAGTGACGATAAACGGACAACAAGTAAACCTGACCGCTAAAGAATTTGACCTATTATTGCTGCTAATTTTAAACGAGGAAAAAGTATATTCTAGAGAAGAACTGCTTGAAACCATTTGGGGTTATGAATATTTTGGAGATGTTCGAACTGTGGATGTTCATATTAGAAGACTTCGTGAAAAGATTGAGACGAACTCATCTCAACCGGATTATATTTTAACGAAATGGGGCGTTGGTTATTATTTTAAAAATAAAAAGAAAAGAGTTCTTTAAAAGC
>DMYC01000046.1 GCA_003482695.1 Clostridiales bacterium UBA8960 | reverse complement strand
GATCGACCTTACGATAGTAGGACCTGAGTTGCCTCTTGTTCTCGGCATAGTCGACGCATTTGAAGCAAATGGGCTTAAAATTTTTGGTCCTAATAAAGTCGCGGCTCAATTTGAAGGTAGTAAAGACTTTACGAAAAGTTTTCTAGAGAGGCATGGGATTCCAAATGCACATTCTGAAACGCATATTGAATACGCAGACGCAATTTTGGCACTGAAGCGTTTTGACTATCCTGTGGTAATCAAAGCCGATGGGCTCGCTGCTGGCAAAGGGGTTGTCATCGCTGAAAATGAAGCGGATGCAATTCAATTTTTAGATGAGATTATGCTTAAGAAGGTGTTTGGCGATTCAGGTTCAAAAGTCGTTATTGAACAATTTTTAAAAGGGGTAGAAGCATCCATTTTATGTTTTGTTGATGGTGAGACAATTCTGCCAATGTCGCCTGCTCAAGACTACAAAAAAGCGTTTGATGGTGATTTGGGTCTAAATACTGGTGGTATGGGTACTTATTCCCCAAGCAAAATGATTGATGACGTGATGATGGCAGCTATTCAAACGAAAATTTTGGATCCTTTCATCAAAGGCATAAAGATGGATGGCATACATTTCAAAGGTATCCTCTTTGTAGGAATCATGATAGACGGTGATGAAATCAATGTTCTTGAGTATAATGTTAGGTTGGGCGATCCTGAGACTGAAGTGACGCTCATTCGCATGGAGAACGATTTGATCGATGTAATAGAGGCAGTAATGAATGATCAACTTCACACTGTAAATCTGAGTTGGTCCGATGCCCATGCTGTTTGTGTAATACTTGCATCTGGGGGATATCCAGAGGTTTATGAAAAGAACAAGCAGATTTTTGGGATTGACGATGTGCGTCTGAATGCATTTGTATACCACTTTGGAACAAAGCGTGAAGCAGGCAACTTCTATACAAATGGTGGCCGTGTTCTCGGTGTAACTGCAACGGGTCAGACGCTTGAAGAAGCGAGGGCGAGTGCGTATGAATGCGTTAAGGAGATTCATTTCGAAGGGATGACTTACCGCTCGGATATTGGAAAGTTTTAAGGGATGCTTACGCATCCCTTTATTTGTGCCCTTCTTCAGGTACGATACATATGAACTTAAATGGTTTATCGCCACTATTTGAAAATTGATGGAGCGTGTTTGCAGGGACATAAGCGTAACTGCCTGCCTTGATTTCGTTAAGTTGATCTTGGATTAAAAGGGTGCCTTCACCTTCTATAATATAATTGATGTGTGGCCAATCGTGCTGGTGTTTTGGCGAATAACCCTCGGGCTCAAGTTCAATAACGCGCATGACGTAGCCTTCCCAGCCTTCTTTAGGGGAAACGAGCACTTTCATAATGGCGTTTTTTGCTTCTGGACTCATGATTTGTGTTGCTTCAAGTTGGTTAAAATGACCTACAACCATAGTGGCCTCCTTTATTTATGTCTTGTTTCATTATATCAAAAATAGAAGACAAATTAAACATTGATAAATTATTTTGTGACACGAAATATTTGAGTTGCGAAAAGAACCGTGCTATAATATTATCGAATTAATAACCGTTTGGAGGCCGTATGGATTATCTACAAAAGCGTGAACTCATACTGAATGGAAAAATGAATAAAGTGATATTAACGTTGGCTTTGCCCGTTATGCTTAATAATTTCATACACACTATTTACAATTTGACAGATACTTTTTTCGTCAGCAAGATACCTGGTAATGCTGTGGCTGGCGTGCAGTTTGTTTGGCCTCTGATTTTTTTGATTACCTCATTTGGAATTGGAATGACGATTGCGACATCTTCCATTATTGCGCAGTATATTGGCGCGCATCAATATGAAAGGGCACGCAAAACTGCGGGTCAAGCCATTTCATTTTTGTTTGTTCTATCTTTGTTGCTCGGTGTGTTTGGCTACTCGATTGCCCCCGCCGTTATTCGTGCGATGGGTGCGACAGGGACGCTCTATGATAACGCTTATGCCTATCTAAGCATCATGTTTTTAGGTATGCCTGCGACATTTATGATGAATGCTTATAATGCGATCAAACAAGGGCAAGGCGATACGATATCGCCGCTTATTATAGGGGCTTTGTCGGTGGGTGCAAATATTATTCTCGATCCGATTTTTATATTTGTCCTAGGACTTGGCGTTCATGGAGCCGCTTTAGCGACGGTCCTGTCGACGGGTGCATTTGCGCTATATGGCATATTGACGACATTTAGTAAAAAGCAGAGCTTGAAGATTGAGTTCAAAGATATGGTGTTTGATAAAGAGATATTGAGCAAAATTGTCAGTATAGGCTTGCCCATGTCCACAGGTCAGGCGACCACTGCTTTCGGATTTACGATCTTAAATGTTTTCTTAGTTTCTTTTGGAGAAATTACGCTGACGGCTTTTGCTATCGGCAACAGGATCAGCTCACTGATCATGATGCCTGCCATGGGTATAGGAAGTTCGCTTGCGACGGTAGTTGGTCAAAATTTAGGTGCTGACAATATTCCAAGAGCGAAAGAAGCCGTTAAAAGCAGTACGAAACTTTCTACCGTTTTCCTTGTCTTAGGTGGACTAATCATGTTGCCTTTTTCGAGGCAGATTGTTTCTGCGTTTAGCAGCGATCCGGAAACCATTAAGAGTGGAACGGCGTATCTTAATATGATTATATACTCAATTCCACTAATGGGTTTTTTTCAAGTGCTTGTTGGCGTCTTCCAGGGTTCGGGTCACACGATTTCTGCTATGATCCTCATGATGGGAAGACTATGGGGGCTCAGAATTCCGATGGTCTATGTTTTAAGCCGCATGGATGGTTTTGGCCCAAGTTCGATTTGGTATGCGATGATTGTCAGCAATTTAATAATCTGTTTGGTTGGACTCGGAATTTATGCGACTGGAAAATGGCAAACCAAGGTAATCAAGCAGAAAAAAACAGTCCTCGACGAAGCGGTCGCATAGTGATTGTAACGTAAAGATTAAATAATTGACAGTGTTTTAAGGTCATGCTATACTCTATCTGTAAAGAATCTTCAGGGCGGGGTGTAAGTCCCCACCGGCGGTA
>DMYC01000427.1 GCA_003482695.1 Clostridiales bacterium UBA8960 | reverse complement strand
CGGGTTTCATTTTTCCATAAAAACAGGTGAAGTGGTGGGCATACTGGCACCCAGTGGTGCTGGCAAATCGACGTTTGCCAAGATACTTGCAGGTTACCTGTCGCCTCAAAAGGGAACGGTTAGAGTCGAGGGACAGAGTGGCACAGGGCGTAGACAAGCCTATAACCCTGTACAGCTGATTTTTCAGCACCCGGAACAAGCCATCAACCCACTGCATAAAATGGAGAAAGTCTTGTCTGAAGTAGGACCGATCAATCAAGAGGCGATGGCGGCACTGGGAATTGATCCCGAATGGCTGGACAGATGGCCGACAGAGTTATCAGGTGGAGAACTTCAAAGGTTTTGCGTCCTCAGAATCCTAAACACAAAAACGCGCTTTATCATAGCGGACGAGATGACGACGATGCTAGATGCGATCACGCAAGCTCAGATTTGGGAAGTTGTTCTTGATTATGCGAAAGCCCATGAGATGGGTGTAGTGGTGATCAGCCACTCCAGTGCACTGGTAAACCGGATATGTCAGCGCGTCGTGACGATGGGTGCTTTAAAATAAATGAAATATTTCCAATTTGCTGTATAATAAGATTAGTATGAAACAAAATGCAGAATATACATCAAAGTAATGGAGGAAATATGGAAATACAGTATGATAGAAAAAAGAAGTTTATCGTCAACACCGTTTACTTTGTCATTTTAATTTCGATACTTTATATATTGTTCAAGTATGCACTAAGTCTTGTGAGCCCATTTGTGTTCGCTTTGATTTTTGCCTACGTACTTGAAAAGCCGGCAAAATTTGTGGCGAAAATATCACACATACCAAAAAAATTGGTCTCCGTCGTTTTCGTATTAGTCTTTTATGCGACGATTGGTCTAGTGTTATCCTTTGCAGGCATTAAGATTATCGCTGTGTTGACGGATGTCATTTCAGGATTTCCGGTCATATACGAAGAACAGCTTGCACCATTTTTACTGGACCGATTTGACGCGATCGAAGCCGCTATTTTCAGACTGGATCCTGCTGTCGTAACGATGATCAATCAAGGGTTTGATCAGTTTGTGAACTCGATTGGCGACAATATATCGAACATTTCTTTATCGCTGGTTGGTGCCGTTTCTAACATCGCATCCAGCCTCCCGCTTTTTCTGATCAAAGTGCTACTAATGGTGATTTCGACATTTTTTATCGCAAGTGATTATGAAAATTTGTCTGCATTCGTCCAAAGGCAGTTCTCTGGCAAAAGCAACGACATTCTTTTGCGAACCAAACATTACTTAATTGATACGCTTTTGGTTGTGGTGCGTTCATATGCAATTATCATGACCATCACATTTATAGAGCTTTCAGTGGGGCTATCCATTATCAATGTTCCAAATGCGATACTGATCGCACTTATCATCGCAATGCTTGATATTTTGCCAGTTCTCGGAACAGGCGGCATCATGTTGCCCTGGACGATTATTTCATTTATACAAGGCAACTACAAACTTGGAATAGGATTGATCGTGATCTATCTATTCGTAACCGTTGTAAGGAATATACTTGAACCCAAAATTGTCGGAAGTCAGCTTGGCCTTCATCCAGTTGTGACACTTATGAGCATGTTTGTTGGTGTCAATTTATTCGGCGTGCTAGGGCTTTTCGGTTTGCCGATCACGTTATCGCTGCTCAAGCATCTAAATGACACTGGTGCAATAAAGTTGTATAATAGGTAACAGAAATACTCTATATGGAGAGAATATAATGGGAAAATTAAACGTTGAATACAGAAACTACATTGAAAGTGATTATGAGGCATTAAAAACGATGATTCTATCGCTTTACACTGAAGACCCAAGTAGTCAAACGATTCGTGAATCCAACATTAAAAGAACAGTCGAAGAGTATTTCTTGAGACCGGACAAACTTACGATTGTAATGATCCTATGTGAGGGTGAGATCGTTGGCTACTCCATAATCGTACATTTTTGGAGCAATGAATACGGCGGCAATATATTGCATATTGATGAGTTGTTTATTAAAGAGTCATATCGTGGTAAGGGAATTGGAAAAGATTTTTTTAATCATCTGAAGGCATTGGATAAGGATACGGTCGCTTTGTTACTCGAAGTCACGCCAAACAACACAAGAGCGCTTAAATTCTATCAGGAGATAGGATTTGTTAAAACACGGAACAGTCATTATATAAAAACGCTTACTTAATTGATCGGTGTTTACAATAGCCTCCAAGAGCAGTTGAAGATGCTTCCGGAGGCTTTATTTTATGACATATACGCTCTTTTTTAATACTGTTTTAATATCTCTATGCTAGAATAATAACAACCTTAGTAAAGGAGATTGCCATGACAACTTATTACATACAAATAATCATACTTGGATTTCTATTGTTCCTTCAGCCCATCGAAGTCCTGTTAACACCGAAGAGATATGGCATTAAGCATTCAAACAGCCTTTCTTGGGCGGCACTTGCATCACTTTTTTCGGTAAGCACGACGTCGTTTAATGCGTTTGAGGATACGACACAGAACATCGCTTTGATGATCGTTTTTTTTCTGTTTTTAATTACGGTAGCCGTTTCAAGTCATTATTTTTCAGGTCAAGTCTATCATATTACAGATGTAGCAGGAATAAACCTGAAAAGAACGCTTCAAAAGGCTGTTGCTTCGACAGGACTCGTCATAGAAGAATCCGAAGTGCTGGAAGATAACAAGATAAACACATTTTTAATAAAGGACAGCAAGAAAAAAATCGAGATCGAGCTGAAGGAAAAGTTTATATCCAACCAAACGTATTATCACATTAAGTTTGGACGCTGGCTTGATCGCAAATCCAGAGAGGACATCCTCGAATATATAAGTGAACACCTTTCGCAGTTTGAGCTGCCAGAAAAGGGAAAACGTTACGTCATCATGGAGTCGGTTATATTCATGTCCATTTTAGTGGTGCTTCTTGGATTCATAAACACGAAAATGCTACAGGAGTCGACTTACACCGTGTTTGAAGGCGGCATACCTGAAACGTTGGAAGTCACTGTCTTCGATAAACGCATTACGGATATGAAAGAGAATCACTCGTTCACGATTTCAGACCCAGAAATAGTTAAACCATTTTATGAATCGTTTTCGAGTGCGGAAATGTGGAACTACAGAAATTATGTGCCAGAAAACGTGAATGAGTCAGCATACTATCTTATCCGTTATGGCGAACTTGAGCAAAGCATCTTTGTGATGAGCAATGGCAGCTATCTCTACATTTCATACGATGAAATCAAAGATATTTCACCACTGACAAATGCCATGGTGTCGTTCTATAAACTTTATGGGAAAAAAGAAGGCCTCTATTATAGTCTACATTATGATTTCAATGCCCTACAACGTGCCAGAGAATTGTTTGCGAGATAAGTAAAATGATCAAGGAATGATCAAGGGGTCCGACCCCCTGATCACATCAGAGAGTTGTATATGAGATGAATTATATTAGAAGGGAAAGGTTCACATGGAAAAATTAAAAGTTAATATGAAAATGACACCTGCAGTTGCCTTTAAGGTCGGCATTCTTGTGATCGTCGCAATCGCGATTCTGATAGGTCTCAAGCCACCATCGATCGCCATGAACAACGACGGGCTGAAAATCGGGGGACTATATGGGAAACTGTACGAATGGGATGTCATCGAAAACGTTGAACTGTTCAATCAGATGCCTAAAATCGGCATGCGCACCAACGGCATGGACCTCGGTTCGACGAAACGCGGCTATTTCAATATGGGCGATTACGGTAGCTCAACACTTTATGTGAATACATCCCATGAAGCGTTTATCGTATTCAAATATGGCGACAGACATATTTTTGTAAGCTTTGATGATGCACAAAAGGGACTGGATGCATACGAAACGATTATGATGCACACTAACTAAATCCAGGTGATGTGAGGACTTTGAAAGTCGGGCGTATGGTCACTCGGTTCGAAGTGACGATTAAGTAATGGAGGTCAAAGGTGAAAGGCACACTACATCACATCGAAATATATGTTAAAGATTTAGAAAAGAGCATCGCATTTTGGGGATGGATTTTAGAAGAACTTGGCTATGAAGAATATCAAAGGTGGGAACAAGGCGTCAGCTATATCTATGAAAAAAGCTACCTTGTTTTTGTAAGGGCTGAGGAAAAATATCTGGATGTCCCATATCACAGATGTAGGGCGGGACTTAACCATCTTGCATTTTATGGTGGCACAAACGCGTTTGTGGATGAGATGACAGAGAAGCTCAGGGAGAAGGGTGTAACGATTTTGTATGAGGATAGGCATCCATATGCAGGCGGACCCGATTATTATGCTGTGTTTTTTGAAGACCCGGACCGCATGAAGGTCGAGATTGTTGGAGAGTAGCATTGACAAATAACCACAAGCAAGGCAAACTAGGAGTAGTTATGTCACCTTATATGTGTTTACTTGTTTTTGATTTGAAGAGGAATGGATGAGTATGATTTTAGAGCTTTCTTTAGGCTTTTTAGAGCGTCTTGGACTAATCGTCATCTTCGCGATGCTGATTTCCAGAGTGGTTTTCTTTAAAAAATATGTACGTGGTGAAACGCGGAGTTTGTGGGTCAGCATCACCTATGGCGTTATTTGGGGTCTTTTGGGCGTTTTGATGACAGTTATGGGAACTCAGGTTTCTGGTGGTGTCGCAAACTCTAGGACGATTCCAGTGCTGTTGGCAGGTATAATCGGTGGACCGCTTGTTGGAACCCTCTCGGGAATCATCGCTGGAATCCATCGTATGTATTTTTATGTTGGAGGAGACCTTACGGCCTTCTCGTGTGGGGTATCCACTATTGTCGCCGGCGTCATAGGTGGATATTCGAAAAAGCGCCTCGATGGTCGACCTAAAAGATACTATGAAGGTTTTTTGTTAGGCATCGGTGTTGAAGTGATTCAAATGTTCTTGATCCTAATGTTAGCACAACCATTCGATCAGGCACTTGAACTCGTCAAAATCATTTTCTTGCCTATGACATTGCTCAATGCCATAGGGGTTGGCTTGTTCCTTTATTTTATCCAGCAAATTTACGACGAAAGCGATAACGCCTCAGCCAAGATGGCACATTTATCGCTTCAGATCGCCAATCAGACGGTTTCACACCTTAGAAAAGGGTTAAATGAAGTCTCGGCACAGGCCGTGACAGAGATCATATTCAAATTGACGCATTACGATGCAGTAGCCATCACAGATACGGAGTGCATTTTATCCCACATGGGCACTGGAGAGGATCACCATAAACCTGGAAGTCCGATCTGGACATTGATGACAAAAGAAGCCTTGCAATCGGGGGCTATCGGACAGGCGCAGGTAAAAAAGGACGTTGGTTGCGACCATGCATCATGTCAGCTCAGCTCAGTCATCGTCGTACCACTCGTGTCGAATGATAAGCCGATTGGTACACTAAAGGTCTATAAAACAAAGCCCAATGCCATGAGCAAACCGGATATCGAACTTGTCAAAGGAGTTGGCAACCTGTTTTCCACTCAGCTTGAGCTCGGGGCCATCGAAAAGCAGAAGGCACTTAGGGCCAAGGCCGAACTTACCGCACTTAGAGCACAAATCAAGCCACATTTTCTGTTCAATGCGCTCAATGCAATCATGTCACTTACAAGAACGGATCCCGATAAGGCGAGGACATTGCTTCAAGAGCTCAGTGTCGTTCTCAGAAATGGCTTCAAAAACAATGAGCCGTTCATCCCGCTCGCCGACGAGCTGCGTTTCATAGACGCCTATCTGAACATAGAAAAAGCGAGATTCCCAGATAAGCTTAAAGTAGAGATGTGCGTTGACGAATCCCTTTCACTAAATTTACCACCCCTGATCCTGCAGCCCCTTGTTGAGAATGCAGTTAAACACGGCATTCAGAAAAAACAAGGTCCTGGCGTCCTACGTGTTGAAATCAAAAGAGTTGGTGATGAGTTGAATTTCCTGGTTGCCGATGATGGCGTGGGTATGCCTGTTGATCAAAAGGATGAAAAGGACTCTATAAGTGATGAAAATTCTGGAATTGGCCTTACAAATGTCAAAGAACGTTTAATGAGCATCTACAAAAGAGAATTGAACATCTTATCGAAGCCGAATGAAGGCACACAAATTAGATTTTCTATACCCTACAATAGATTAGAGGAGAAGTATTCGTGATCAGAGCCGTATTAGTCGATGATGAACCATTGGCACTTGAGGAGCTCGAATTCATCCTAAGTAAAGTCAGCTATGTTCAGATCGTGCGCACATTTACCGATGCGCTTGAAGCGCTTAATTTCATTAAAATGGAAGAACCGGATGTCGTATTCATGGACATCGACATGCCTCAGATGAGCGGAATTGAGCTCACTGAGCAACTGAAGAGAGTCGGAATGGACACCAAAGTGATCTATGCCACCGCCTATGACGACTATGCGATAAAGGCGTTCGATCAAAGTGCACTTGATTATCTGCTTAAGCCATATGACGCTGAGCGGATTTATTCGGCTGTGCTTAAAGTTAAACGCACAAAGGGCGCAGCAGAGGCATCACCCTCAAAAACACAAGTCGTTGACCATGCCATAAAGCGTTTGCCGGTGTGGATCGGCGAAAAAATGCTTTTGATCGATATAGAGGACATCATTTTTTGCTCGGTGGACCACAACCGCACGACTATAAAGACGGTGAAAACGTCCTATGAAATCAATGACGGGCT
>DMYC01000305.1 GCA_003482695.1 Clostridiales bacterium UBA8960 | reverse complement strand
GATGGATATTATTGTTAGTATTCCCATTGGTGACATTAGTATTTTTCATCATTGGTGTCATGAACGCACTAAAAAGCGAAAAAAAACCATTGCCTTTTATTGGAGGCATATCGATACTAAAATAAAAAAAATGCTCAGGGAATCATTCCCTGAGCATTTTCTCAATTATAGCGGTCTTGAATTATTCTCTATGTGTCAAGGCATACATGACAGGAACCAATATCAGCGTCAGCAAAGTCGCATAAATCAAACCACCGATTGCAGTAACCGCCATTGGTTGCATCATCTCTGTACCTGTGCCTGCCCCAATAGAAGTGGTTGAAAGTGCAAAAATCGTCGTAAGCGCTGTCATCAAAATCGGTCTCAAACGATCTGTACCTGTCTTAATCAACGCTTCCTGCAATGAAAGACCGTTTTCCCGCATTTTATTAGCATAATCCACGAACACGATGCCGTTGTTGACGACGATGCCCGATAAGACAATTAAACCGACAAAAGCAACAATACTAAGTGGCATACCTGCAACCATGAGGCCAAAGAAGCCTCCCGTAAAAGCAAGTGGGATCGTGAACATGACGATAAATGGAGACAAGAGCGATTGGAACTGAGCCACCATGATCAAATAGATGAACACGACAGCAAGAGCGAGCATCATAAACAAATCTTTGAACGACTCATTGATGGTTTCGTTCTCGCCTGCAACTTTAAGCGCATACCCACTTGGAACCGTGTAACTTGCGAGTGCGGCGTTAATATCCTTGCTTACAAGGCCTATATTGTAACCATCCAAAAGGCTTGCAGAGACAGTGACATACCTTTGTTGATTTGCCCGATTGATGGATTTAAAGCCACTTGCTTCCGTCATCGTGGCGATGTCACGCACTTTGACATCAGCGCCTGTGGGTGATTTTATAATAAGATCCAGCACGTCCGTTCGTGAAACCTCACGGTCCGACGCCCCATCTTTAACGAACACATCGATATCCCCAGTGATTTGAGACAGTGATGTTGACTTCGTTTCATCGGATAATAGCTTGTTGACTTCCATAAACACACTTGCAACGGTTAAGCCATGTTCGATGCTCTTTTCTTTGTCAACTGTCAACCGCAACTCTGGAGCAGTCTCCTCAATGCCATTTGACACTTCAGTTGTCCCTTTTACACTTGAAACGATGGTTGCAACTTCAGTTGCGATGCGTTCAAGTGTGTCGAAGTCGTTGCCTTTTATTTCGATTGAGATGCCACTGCCAGTCAAAGCACCCATATTCATATCCGTTCCAGAAACACTCAACTCGTAAGCATCACTTGAGTTTTTCTCTATAATTTGCGCGACGACTTCATCTGTCGAAAGGTCGCGATCTTCTTTTAAAGCAACATAGAAACTTGCCGTTGTGCCACTTCCACCACTACGTAATCGACCCATGCCGAAAGCACCGCCACCAACAGAAGCGCCAACGCTTTCAACTGATGGTATTTCAAGAATCTTGGCTGCAACTTCATCAGCAACTGCGGTCAAATCACTAAATTGGCTCCCGACGGGAAGTGACAAGGAAACATTGATTTGACCTGAATCTGTTGCTGGGAAAAGTTCAGTTCCCATGTTGATGGCGCCATAAACACTCGCACCAAACAGTAAAAAAACAAGTAAAATGACCGCAAATTTATGCTTCAGAGAAACAACCAGAACTTTGGTATAGGCTTTCTTGATGGCCTCGAAAATTTTATGGTCCTTATTGACATTCTTGACTAAAACTTTAGCAGCCATAGTTGGAACGAGTGTCAGTGCGATCACAAGGCTGGCAAGGAGCGAATAGGCAATCGTAAGCCCCATGTCTGTAAATATTTCTCTTGTAAAGCCTTGCACGAAAACGATCGGTAAAAAGACTGCAACTGTGGTCAAAGTGGATGCCATAATCGCACCAGAAACCTGCTTTGCACCATCCACAGCAGCATCTATCGCCGATTTGCCTTCGTTTCTCATACGGTAAATATTTTCGATGACGACGATGGAGTTGTCCACGAGCATGCCTACACCAAGTGCAAGCCCACCCATGGAGATGATGTTCAGGGTGATGTCGCTAAAGTACATGAGAGCAAATGCAGCGACTAAGCTAATCGGAATCGCCACGCCGACGATCAATGTCGGCTTCAAATCTCTTAAGAAGAGAATTAAAATCAAAATGGCAAGACCGCCACCAAAAATCAAATTCATCGACAACGAGTTCACGACGATATCAATATATTCGCCTTGATCCATCAATGTAACAATTTGAATATCGGAATACTCTGAACGCAAACTTTCAATTTTCTCATTTATGCGCTTTGACACATCGGAAGTGACGTACTCTGTTTGTTTTTGAACCGTCAATGTAACGGCATCTGTTCCGTTGACTTTAGAATACATCTCTGAGCTGTTGTTAAGATATAGCAAATCCGCAACATCTTCAAGTGTGATTGGATCCATGCCTTCGATCGGCATCACCATGACCGTCAACGCCTTAAGCGCATCAAAATCATCGATTCGATCACCTGTTCTGACGAGATACTCAACGCCTTCTTCCGTAATGTAACCGCTAGGCATGCTGAAGTTCTGTCCCTTTAAAATACCAGATACCATCTCTTTAGTGATGGCGATTTCAGGGATCATCGGCTCTGCAGTGGCTGTTTCAGGCAAAGTGCCACCAGGCATGTTGCCTGGAAGTGTGCCAGCTGCAAGTGCTGCCGCCTCGGCGGCTTTTTTCATTTGCTCTGTGATAAGATCCTTGATCTTTGCATTGACATCGGCAATTTTATCATCACTTAAAATAATGTGGATTTGATTTTTTATCAGGCCGGAGGCATTAACTGAAGCAACGCCCTCCACACTCTCGATCTCAGGGATGATTTTAGTCTCAAGTAAATTTGAGGATTCGGCAATATCCTGCCCTTCAACCGCTGCAGAGATGACCATCACAGGCATCATGTCAGGGTTGATTTTCATGATGTTTGACGAGCCAACGCCATCAGGAAGGTAGCTGCTGATCATGTCAAGACTCTCGCGCATCTCGATGACGGCAGAATCCATATTTGTGCTTTCCGTAAACTCGAGAATGACGAGCGACATATGCTCACGAGAAACAGAACTGACGCTTTTTATGTTGCTGATGGAAGCCATGCTTTGTTCAATCGGCCTTGTCACGATCAACTCTACTTCTTCAGGGCTTGCACCGGGATACGACGTGATGATGACGGAGTAAGGCAGGTTCAAACTCGGCAACAAATCTGTATGGATATTGAGAAACGAGACTGCGCCAAGGATGAGGATGAGGATGACTGCGACGACCACCGTATATGGTTTTCTGACACTATAATTCGATAACATGTGTTCTCCTTTGTCCGTTCGGTTATGAACCGATACCATTTAGTAATATGTCTAAAAGTTGTATTTCTTCGTTACGGATTTGTGTTTCGTCAAGAGAGAATTGACAAACCCGTGCTGTGTTTCTGTTGATCATGTCAAAAACGACATCTGATGTGTACTTTAAAACATCCGCTGGCATGGGTTTAATAGTACCTTCCGCTAAACCCGTGTTAAGTATATCCATAATGATGGTGATGACTTGTTCACGTGCATCAAGTAGAATTTTCATGACTTCTTCTCGGTTGTCGATTGCAAGCGCAAGTGAACCAGGAGTGCCTAAAAATCCTCCAGTGGCTTCAAAATTCGCTTTGATGAAAGCGCGGTGCGTATCTGAAAATGCCGTGAATTTTTCTCGAAATTTTTGCTTTTCATTTGTGACTTCGCGAATGGTCTCGACATATTGATTTGTGTTTTGCTTCACAACTTCTATGAAGAGCTCATTTTTACTTGTAAAGTACTCATATACGGTACCTTTTCCAATACCGGCGTGTTCGGCGATATCGTTTATGTTTGCGAGATGAAAGCCTTTGTTGTTGAAAACATCAGAGGCTGAATTCAGTATATTGTCTCGCTTGCCTTTTGGCCTTGCCATGTGTCACCTCGTTTTATGAATGATTATTTTGTTTCAGCATGGTTTATTATAACCGACTGAACGGTCGGTCGCAATGCCTTTAACAGTATGTT
>DMYC01000391.1 GCA_003482695.1 Clostridiales bacterium UBA8960 | reverse complement strand
TGGAAGCGTCAGGATTTTAAGGATTTGTACCGCTTTATCGTGCGTTCGGGGATACAGTTTGTGAACCTCCAGCCATTGACACCCATGCCAAGTACCGCAATCTACGAAGCATCAAAGCCCAATTTCATCGTACCACCTGGAGATTTTGCACGGTGGGATATGGCGCACCTTGTGGTCATGCCAGAGCATCTCAGCATCAGGCGGTATTATTTTGAAATCGTGAAACTCTATTATAAGGTCACTTTGCGGCCACAAATGGTCATGAGGGCACTCAGGAAGTATCCGATTAAGGAAAATGTGATGCTGACCATCGGTGCAAACAAAGTGATGTGGCAATATATACGGCGCATCATAAAGGGGAAACCATGAAAACGAAGATATTGTTGATACAACCGTCGCCTTATGCGCCAAACGGTGAGGTGATCAAGAAAAAACGCCTCCATTTCGTCGGACTATCGCTCCCGCTGATCGCCGCGCTGACGCCTGAACAATATGACGTCGAGCTGATTTATGAGACCATCGAGTCTATTCCATGGGAAACGGATGCCGCTATAATCGGGATTTCCTCCATGGGACACGGCGTACACCGAACGATCGATATTGCGAAGCGTTTTAAGTCTCTTGGAAAAACCGTCGTCTTAGGCGGTTATATGGTCAGTCTCTTGCCAGAAGAAGGCCTCAAATACGCCGATGCTGTTTTTGTTGGCGATGTGGAAGACGCATGGCCCACATTTTTGAGCGATTATGAAAAAGGGGCTATATCACCGATATACAAAATGCCGCTTATAAACTATGCCCCACCACTCCCGCGGTATGAACTTATCGCATATAAAAAAATCGGTCAATTCTTGCCGGTTCAAGCCGGTCGAGGGTGCGTGAACACCTGCTCGTTTTGCTCTGTGGCTAGCCTTTATGAAAGCCGCTACTACAGGCGACCTGTCGAAGAGGTCATGCGCGATGTTCGCGAAGTGAAGCGCCTCGGTTTTAACCAGTTTTTACTTCTTGATGACAATATTTTTTCGGATCGCACCTACACAATCGCGCTTTGTCGAGCCCTTGAGCCACTCAAAATGACATGGCTTACGCAATGCACCGTTACTATAGGAGACGATCCCGAACTGCTTCGCATCATCCGCCAAAGTGGCTGCATTGCGCTCTCTTTTGGCCTTGAAAGCATCTCACAGTCGAGTCTGGACAGTATGGAAAAATCATGGGCACGTGTATCGGATTACGAACGTCTTATCACAGCCGTTCGAGATGCTGGGATTCAGGTTTCTACAGAAATGGTGGTCGGTGCGGATGGCGATACGCTAGAGTCCATCAAAGCAACCGCCGATTTTATCATGGACATGAAAATCGTCGTTCCCCGGTTTTATATTTTGACGCCCATACCAGGCACGGTATTTTTCCATCAAATGCAAGCTGAAAGCAGGCTATATAACCAGAACATCTACACCTATAACGGCGCTGAGGCGGTTCATGTGCCTAAGAATATGACACCAGAGGAATTGACTGAGGCATATTGGTCGCTATACAAAACGGTTTTCAGTTATAAGAGCATCCTATACAGGACGATTTTCCAAAAATGTTTTTGGCGACAGCCACTTCAGTCCCTTTTCTATCTTGGCATCAACCTCTATTACCGCCACCAGATTCATAATGGCATCACACCGAACATCATCTAATACACTTGGAGGCATCATGCGCTTTTTGCTCGTCAGACCTTGGGTCAACAAACACATCACGACCGTTAAAAACTACTTATTCGGAGAACCTATGGGCCTCGAATGCTTTTCAGCACTCCTCAAAGAAAACGGCGTCGAAGTCTTGCTCGTCGATTTTATGGTGGAGACAAAAGGCAAGCTCGAGCCCTATTTAACCGAGTTTAAGCCCGATGTCATAGGCATCACCTCCCAATGCACCGATGTGGAAAACGTAAAGCGCATCGCGGAGATGGTCAAACGCTATAATCAAGATACACCTGTCGTCGTCGGCGGCGTTCAGGCATCACTCTATCCAAATGCATTCTTTGTCCCTGAAATCGATTATGTCTTCAAATCCACGACCCGTGCCAATGTTAAGGCGTTCATCGACATGCTCAGCGGCCAATCAGGTAGCCATCGCATCGACGGGATCTATGATGGTGCACTGAATTTCATAAACGAAGGCGAATTCTGTTTCAACGAATACGTCGTCCCCGACCGCCAGTCCACAGCACGCTACCGAAAAGATTACAAGTACGTGGGATACCAACCCTGTGCGATCGTTCAAACCGCGTATGGTTGCAAAAATCGTTGCCATTTCTGCATACGCTGGCAGATCGAAGGTGGCAATCTTAGAGAAGTGGCGATCGAGGATATTGTGGAACAAATCGCATCACTTGACGAACCTTATTTTATGATTTGCGACAATGATTTTCTCATAAACCACACCCGCCTGGAGGCGTTTTGTGACGGTCTAGAGTCGCGGGGCATTCACAAAGCGTTCGTCTGTTACGGTAGTGTGAACAGTATTTTAGATAAACCTGAACTGCTCGCTCGGCTTCGCCAAAACGGCCTTGTCGCTGTCATTTTAGGGTACGAATCGT
>DMYC01000182.1 GCA_003482695.1 Clostridiales bacterium UBA8960 | reverse complement strand
CACCCGTGAAATGGATGTATTGCTTTCAACTGGAGAACAGGCATCAATCGCACTTTTGGCGATGGCCATCGAGGGGCTAGGCCATAAAGCAATTTCACTCACGGGCATACAAGGCGGCATAAAAACAGATACATTTTATTCAAAAGCGAAAATTGATATGATTGATACCAAAAGGATCAAAGATGAGCTAGAACTGGGTAAAGTGGTTATCGTTGCAGGTTTTCAAGGCATGACACTCTTAGGTGACATAACGACTTTAGGCCGAGGTGGATCAGATACCACTGCG
Organism: Clostridiales bacterium UBA8960; assembly: GCA_003482695.1. Lineage (GTDB taxonomy): Bacteria > Bacillota > Clostridia > Peptostreptococcales > Acidaminobacteraceae > Fusibacter_C. The sequence goes on along the minus strand of DMYC01000182.1, from coordinate 3,125 downwards.
GTTGCACTTGCAGTTGCACTTGACTCCGAGAAGTGTGAGATTTATACTGATGTTCTAGGGATCTATACAACTGATCCTAGAATCGTGAAAGATGCAACGCTCATGCCGACGATCAGCTATGATGAGTTGCTTGAAATGGCCAAGCTTGGAGCAGGCGTTATGCATCCAAGATCGGTAGAGATGGCGCGAAAAAATAAAATGCCTTTGGTTGTTCGGTCTGCTTTTGACTTTAGCAACGAAGGTACAGAAATAATTGAGGTGAAAGAAATGGAGAAAGCGCAAGTTAGAGGTGTCACACTCGATGAAGATATCGTAAGAATTTCAGTGCCAAATGTGCCTGACCGTCCTGGAATTGCTTATAAACTATTCTCTTCGTTGATCAATTTGAACGTTCATATCGATATGATCTTACAAAATTTAAATCATGAAGGGTTCAACGACATTTCCTTCACTGTCCCAGTTGAAGATCTGGATAGAATTCTGCCTACAGTTGAAGCTTTTGTCGAAGAAGTTGGCGCATCACCCATTCTTGTGAAGAAAGATGTTGCGAAACTTTCTATAGTCGGCACAGGCATCACATCAGATGTGAAAATTGCATCTGGCCTATTTGGCAAAATCTACGAACTCGGAATAAATATCGAGATGATTTCGACTTCAGAAATCAAGATTTCATGCATCATCAACCAAGATCAAGGCCATCAAGCGCTTGACGAAGTTCATAAGTATTTCAATTTAAACGGCGTAACCAGCGCATAGCAAAAGAAAGCCAGCTCTTCATCGAGCTGGCACTTTTATTTTTTTGCATACAATGTTTTCAAGTGATCATCATAATTCTCAAGTCGCTTTAAATAGTTGACCGTTTCATAGTAAAACGTATCCGAAACATCAAGTGCCCAACTGCAAATATCAATTCCAGCACGATACAGATTAAATCTCAGTTCTTGGTTGAACGATTCATCTATAGGCAATACAGACTCATAACCCGCAAAAAAATGTTCAATCAATTTAGGCTCATCCATAAAATATCGTCTATAAAACCCGATGATATCCAAATATTCATTGCCCATCACCGTTTTTTCAAAATCTAGAAACGCTTCCAATTTTAGTCCTTCAGATGCACTCACCTTAATTAGAATATTTCTTCCGTCTAAATCGCGATGACAAAGTCGCGCCACTTTTAGATTTCTAATATTCTCATATTCGGCTCTTACAATTTCGATGGCTTTATTTAAAATATCCATATCGGGTAAATTTTGATTTTTGATGTTCTCTATCATTCTTTCACAATCGCTGATTACAAATTGCTTATAATCCATGACCGGACTTTGCTTCTCAAAATTCCAATCACCAAAGTGGTCGAATGTGTTCAGTGCGTGAAACAATGCGGTCATATGACCTATTTTGTTGAATATATACCTCCGTTGGTCCAAGTCCATCTCATCGATAATATGGTCAAGAAGCCAACCTTCAATATGGTTGTAAATAATCCATTCGTGTCCTGATGTCCATTCTCCTGTGTGGATCACTCTTAATGGATTGATGGCTTCAAGCATTGGAACAACCGTTAATTCTCGTATTCTTTTATTTGGTTTATAAAAAAGTTTTATAATGTATTTTTGCTGATCCGTCGTTACTTTGTAAACCCAATTTCGATTTAAATCATGATTGCCGCAAGGCATGATCTCGATCACATCTTCTTTAATGTACTCTCGAAATATTTCTTTTGTAGCATCCATCATTTCTCTCATAAAATCACCTGCGCTTTTTATTTTGACAATTGGGCGACACTATCAAATTCTATACCCTGAAAACGGTTCATCATTCGCAAAATGAGTTAAAACATTCTCAATTACATTTGTTTTTCTTTTAGCCGATTGTTAACCACTCGCCTTAAGATGGTGTATGCTACTGCCATAAGAGGTACGCCTAACAACATTCCTAAAATGCCGAACAATCCACCCCCTACGATGATTGCAAGAAACACCCAAAAACCGCTAATTCCAATTGCATTTCCAACCACTTTCGGATATATAAAGTTGCCTTCAAACTGCTGTAAAATCAAGATAAATACCAAGAATAGCAGCGCTTGTGTTGGACTCTCCATGGCAATAATCAAAAAAGAAGGTACAATGCCTATAAAAGCCCCTACGATGGGAATTAAACTTGTGATTCCCACAAGTACACTCACCAGTGGCGCATAAGGTATTTTAAACAATATTAATCCTATGAAGCAAAGTGTACCAAGGATCATCGCTTCAGTCAGTTGACCGCCTACGAACCTGGAAAAAATATGCGATGTCTCCTTACCAAGGCTTTCAAACCCTTCTGCGATGTCTTCACGATTAAAAGCCCGATTGATTTTAGATGCTGTCTCAATAAGTTTTTCCTTTTGTGCCAATAGATACACTGAAAAAATAGTGCCTAGAAACAGATTGAGTGCGCCTGATGTCACATCTTTTGTTACGTTGAAAAGCGTGATCAAAGTCGACGCTGTAAACTCTGATAACCCGACAAAAATATCCTTAAAGTTGCCAAACCACTCAGAAATTATGGCTTCGGACAATCCCAAGTCGTTATACACACGCGTTCCAAAATCAGTAATCTGCCTGCCATACTCAGGAAGCTTATCAATCAGCGTTTTTGAACTATCAATGACCTGGGGCACAATAAATATGAACATCAAAACAAATACGGTTATTGTGACTGTATAGGTTAACATGATGCCTATCGCCCTCATGTTTTTGGATACAAAGTGAATAGACCTCAATCTTTTGTTATTCAGAATATGGTCGCTTTCAATCATTCTAAGTAGCAAGTTCAAAACAAATGCAATGGCAATTCCTATAATCAGAGGCATTAGTACAGACAAGAGATGTCCGAGTACAGCAATCACTTTGTCTAAATTAGAGAAACCTAAAAAAAGTAAAATGGCATAGGTCACAATCGGAAAATAGGTTTTGAATGTTTTCATAATGAAGCTCCTTTAATTGGATTTAGGAAATAATCACGGAGTGATCAGGGGGTCGGACCCCCTGATCATTTTCCACAATTATGTAAATTAAAAAAAACGAACATATCATCTATATGTTCGTTAATCTAATAATGGAGCGGAAGACGAGATTCGA
>DMYC01000110.1 GCA_003482695.1 Clostridiales bacterium UBA8960 | reverse complement strand
ATCGACTCAAAATATGGCGAAATGGGTTCACAGCTCGGCGTTAGAATACGTAAGAACGTTTTCCCAGCCACAGTTGTGAGCAAGCGATTCTATCAAAAACAATATAAAAAATAGTTGCTTTAAGGTATACTGATTAAGAGGGGATTGTCCCTTATAATATGAAAAAATTCAGGAGGTTATTTAAGATGAAAGTTGTTAGCGGATTATATTATACAAAAGACCACGAGTGGGTAAAAGTTGAAGGTAATGAAGCTTATGTAGGAATAACTGATTTTGCGCAACACGCATTAGGCTCAATTGTTTATGTTGAGTTACCTGAAGTAGATACTGAAGTTGAAGGCGAAGAAAGCTTCGGTACGATTGAATCTGTAAAAGCGGCATCTGATATGCTTATGCCGGTTTCTGGCACGATTTTAGCAGTCAATGAAGATCTCGAAAACGATCCTTCACTTGTTAACTCTGACCCATATGAAAACTGGATCATGAAAATCTCTATCGCTAACATGGCTGATTTAGATGAACTCATGAATGCAGAAGAGTACGAAGTTTTTTGTAACGAGGAGGCGTAGATGTTTCCATATATCCCAAATACTGAGCAAGATGAGAAGGAAATGCTTGAAGTACTGGGGATAGACTCGATCGACAGATTGTTCGATGATATTCCTGCAGCTATCAAGCTAGGTCGAAGACTTGACTTAGGTAGTCCTCTCTCTGAGACGGAAGTTTCAAAGAAAATTAAAAGCATCGCAAATAAAAATACAAGTACAGAAGAATTGGTCTGCTTTAGAGGCGCCGGCGCGTACGATCACTCAGTTCCATCGATCGTAAAGCACCTCATCTCAAGATCGGAGTTCTATACAGCGTATACGCCATATCAACCTGAAATCAGCCAAGGCACGCTTCAAGCGGTTTTCGAGTACCAAACGATGATCGCGAACCTTACTGGTCTTGAAGTGTCAAATGCATCGATGTACGATGGCGCATCTGCGACTGCAGAAGCGGCGATGCTTGCGGCAGCAAACCAAAAAGGCGATACAGTGGTTATTTCGAATACAGTTCACCCGCAAACACGTGAAGTGGTAAAAACGTATATGCGTTTCTACGGCACAAAAGTGGTTGAAGTGCCTTCTAAAGACGGCGTTACAGATATGGACGCCCTCAAAGAAGCCGTTAACGGCGACACAGTTGCGGTTATCGTTCAAAACCCTAACTTCTTCGGTATCGTTGAAGATTGTACTGGAATAAGCGATTTGGCACATGAAAACAAAGCGCTCTTTATCATGAACGTCGATCCGATTTCACTTGGCATGCTCAAAACGCCAGGCGAATACGGTGCGGATCTCGCTGTCGGCGAAGGTCAAGTATTAGGAAACGGCCTTAACTACGGCGGTCCTTACCTTGGTTTTATGGCGGCATCGACTAAGCAAATGCGTAAAATGCCAGGTAGAATCGTCGGTCAAACGGTGGATCTCGATGGAAAGCGCGCATTTACACTCACACTTCAAGCGCGTGAGCAACACATCAGAAGAGACAAAGCGACATCGAATATCTGTTCAAACCAAGCGCTTAACGCCCTTGCTGCGACGATTTATCTAGGCGCACTCGGAACAGAAGGCCTCTTCGAAGTGGCAGATGCTTCAGCTAAGAAAGCTTACTATGCATTTAACAAGTTGATCGCAACTGGAAAATTCAAACCGGTTTATGACCAGCCATTCTTCAGAGAATTCGTTCTCGAAACGGATATGGATGTAGATGCACTTAACGCACAGCTTGCAAATAAAGGCTTCTTAGGCGGATATAACCTCGAAAAAGAATACCCATCAGACAAAAATCGCGTTCTATTCTGTGTCACTGAAAAGCGTACAATAGAAGAAATCGATTGTCTCGTGAAAGCAATGGAGGAAATCTCATGGTAAAATACGATCAACTTATATTTGAAATCTCGAAAGAGGGCAGAAGAGCATATATGCTCCCAACCTGCAAAGTTGAAAATGTCGAACTTGACGATGTCATTCCTGCTGCTTTACGTAGAAAACAAGAATTGATATTGCCACAGGTTAGCGAGCCACAACTCGTGAGACATTATACACTACTCAGCAACAAAAACTTCGGCGTGGATACAGGTTTTTATCCACTTGGTTCTTGTACGATGAAGTACAACCCAAAAATCAACGAAGATATGGCGTCTTTAGGTAAATTCAGCGCGCTTCATCCACTTCAAGACGAAGCGACAACACAAGGCGCATTTGAACTCATGCACAACCTTTCAGGCATGCTTTCGGAAATCGGCGGCATGGACGCGTTCTCGCTTCAGCCAGCTGCAGGTGCTCAAGGCGAGCTTGCCGGTCTTATGATCATCAAAGCTTACCACGAAAAGCGCGGCGACCTTAAGCGTACCAAAATCATCGTTCCAGATTCAGCGCATGGTACGAACCCTGCAAGTGCAAATGTAGCGGGCTTCGATATCGTAGAGATCAAATCGAGCAAAGATGGCAGCATCAACCTCGAGAACCTCAAAGAAGCATTAAATGACGAAATCGCGGGACTTATGCTCACGAACCCAAGTACACTTGGATTATTTGAGCAAAATATCGTAGAAATCGCGAACCTCGTTCACGACGCAGGCGGCCTTTTATACTACGATGGCGCGAACCTTAACGCGATCATGGGTCAAACAAGACCTGGCGACATGGGCTTTGACGTCGTTCACTACAACCTTCACAAGACATTTACGACACCTCACGGTGGAGGTGGTCCAGGATCTGGTCCAGTAGGCGTGAAGAAATTCCTCGAGCCTTATCTGCCAACACCAGTTGTAACAAAAGGAACAGACAGATATTACCTCGATTACGACAGACCAGATACGATTGGTAGAGTGAAATCATTTAACGGCAACTTCGGAATCCTCGTTAGAGCGTATACGTACATCTTGACGATGGGTGCAGAAGGCCTTAAGCGCGTCTCTGAGATCGCGGTTCTCAACGCAAACTACATCCAAGAAAAACTCAAAGATTACTATAACTTACCGATGGATACGATCTGCAAGCACGAGTGCGTATTCTCAGGTCTTAAAAATGAACTCAGCGTTTGCAGCACGCTCGATGTCGCGAAGAGACTCTTAGACATGGGATACCACCCACCGACGATCTACTTCCCACTCATCGTGCCAAATGCACTTATGATCGAACCGACTGAAACGGAAAGCAAAGAAACGCTTGATGCATTCATCGACGTCATGATTCAGATCAGCAAAGAAGCGGATTCGAATCCAGAACTTCTCAAAAACGCACCAACGACGACTCAAATTCGCCGTGTTGACGAAGTTATGGCAGCGAGAAATCCAGTTTTAAAATGGGAAAAGAACTAGTCTAGGAGGCAGCGATGCAAAAGAAAATCGTCGTCATCGGCGGTGGAATAGGCGGTTATGTGGCAGCTATCAGAGGGGCACAACTAGGCGCCAGCGTCACATTGATCGAGCGACACAAAATTGGTGGAACATGCCTGAACTACGGGTGTATTCCAACAAAGACACTATATAGAAACGCTGAATTACTCCATACTTTGAGCCATATCGAAGATTTCGGGATCAAAGTGGACAACTATAGTTTTGATGTCGAAAAGATTCAAGCGAGAAAAGACGAAGTCGTCAACACCTTGGTGGGCGGCATCGAGCAAGTCCTTAAAGCAAATGGCGTCACGATCATCGATGGCACAGCGAGCTTTATCGATAAAAAAACACTTAAAGTCGTTAAAAATGACGGCGAAACCATACAGGTCACTGGCGATGATATCATCATCGCCTCTGGCTCAACCACTCAAATTCCACCATTCGCAGGCGTAGACCTACCAGGTGTCATCACGAGCAAGGAGCTTCTCGAATTCAAGAGCATCCCTGAAAAACTCGTCATTATCGGTGGCGGCGTCATCGCGATGGAATTTGCGGGCATCTTCGCAGCGATGGGTTCAGATGTCTCTGTTCTTATCAGAAGCGACCGTTTCTTAAGAGAAGTGGATACTGAAATCAGCAAGCGTTTCGGCGCGATGCTCAAGAAAAAAGGCGTTAACCTATACAAATCGATTGAAAACATGGCGATCGTTGAGACGGAGAACGGCCTTGCCGTCACAGGCAACACGACTAAAGGCCCTGTTGAATTCCCTGCGACGAACGTCCTTTTATCCACAGGTAGAGTCCCCGTTTACAAATACCTGAATCTCGAAGCAGCCGGCGTCGAAGTCACTAAAAAAGGCATCGTCGCAGATCACCACACGTTCGCGACCAACGTCGACCACATTTATGCGATTGGCGATGTCAATGGCATCATCATGTTAGCGCATGCCGCATCACACCAAGGCATCGCAGCTGCCGAACACATCATGGGCATCGAACATAAGGGCAATCACGACGCTGTGCCAAACTGCATCTTCGTGTTCCCTGAAATCGCAACAGTGGGTCTTAGCGAAGATGAGGCGAACGAAAGAGGCATTGAAATCAAGAAGAGCAAATTTATGTTTGGCGCAAACGGAAAAGCGCTTTCCATCGGCGAACCTGAAGGCTTCATCAAAGTGATCTCAGACATGAACGACGACATCTTAGGCGTCCACATCATGGGGCCACACGCTTCAGATTTGATCGCAGAAGCCACGCTTGCCGTAGCCAATAAAATGACAGTGGACCATATCGCAAACACGATCCACGCCCATCCTACGCTTGCTGAGTCATTCGCAGAAGCGACGCTTGGTCTTCGTGGTGAAGCGATCCACATGGCACCACCAAAGCTTAAGAAGTAGATGATTAAGGAGATTAAGATGAATTTCGATTTGATTAAGAAAAATGATCCGGAGCTTTATGAATCAATGGAGCTTGAGCTTAAAAGACAATCCGCAAATATCGAGCTGATTGCTTCTGAAAACTTCACAAGCCTTACAGTGATGCAAGCAATGGGTTCACACCTTACAAACAAATATGCTGAAGGTTATCCACACAAGCGTTACTACGGTGGTTGTGAGTTCGTAGACATGAGTGAAGACCTCGCCAGAAACCGTATGAAAGAACTTTTCGGTGCTGAGCACGCGAATGTTCAACCACACTCAGGTTCACAAGCGAACATGGGCGTTTATATGGCCGTTCTTGAGCCAGGCGCTAAAATCCTCGGCATGAACCTTTCTGACGGTGGCCACTTAACACACGGAAGCCCAGTAAACTTCTCTGGCAAACTCTACAATTTCGTATCTTACGGCGTTGACGCTGAAGGTTACATCGACTACGATGCATTAAGAGCACAAGCAATCGCTGAAAAACCAGCGATGATCGTTTCAGGAGCAAGTGCGTACTCAAGAACAATCGACTTCAAACGCATCAGAGAAATCTGTGACGAAGTGAACGCACTTATGATGGTGGACATGGCACATATCGCTGGCCTTATCGCAGCGGGCATTCACCCATCTCCAGTTCCATATGCAGATTTCGTAACGACGACGACACACAAAACACTTCGTGGGCCAAGAGGCGGCGCAATTCTTTGTAAATCTGAATATGCAGCGCAAATCGATAAAGCGATTTTCCCTGGCATCCAAGGTGGACCACTTATGCACATCATCGCAGCGAAAGCGGTTTGCTTTAAGGAAGCGATGACTGAAGAGTTTAAAGCATACCAAAAGAATGTTGTTGAAAACGCTTCTACACTTGCTGCGGCTCTTGCTGAGAGAGGCTTCAAGATCGTTTCAGGCGGTACAGACAACCACTTGATGCTCGTTGACCTTAGAAACAAGGACATCACAGGTAAAGCTGCTGAAAAGCTTCTCGATGAAGTCGGCATCACAACCAACAAAAACACAGTGCCAAACGAAACGGCTAGCCCATTTGTAACAAGCGGCATCCGCGTTGGTACACCAGCGTCTACGACAAGAGGCTTCGGCAAAGCAGAAATGATCGAAATCGCAGACATCATCAGCTGGACCATCGACAACCGCGATGCAGACCTAGATCCTGCACGCGCACGTGTCAAAGCACTTTGTGATCGATTCCCGCTCTACAGGGAATAGTCAATAAATGCACCGAGCACAACCTCGGTGCACCGACCCCACAGAAAAGCGCCCCACACCGAAGGGGGCGCTTTTCTATGCGCAAAAACAGGCAATGACTTGACTTTTTAAAGGTTCGGCGTTATATTCGAGATAACGTTAGCCTACATGGTGACGAAATAAACATAGGAGGTGAGCAATTGATTAACCAAACATTAAAGAAGGAGGCAATTGCCATTGCGTTACAAAAATGCAGCGGATATCTTGCCAACTCACCTACTCGAGGCACTTCAGCAATACACTAAAGGGACTATGATCTACGTACCCAAGTCCTCCAGTAGAACAGGTTGGGGAGATCAGACGGGACTGAGAAAAGAACTCGATGCGCGAAACAAAGCCATCATCAGTGGCTTCCGGTCATCGCGCACCATCGCCGAGCTTGCACAGGAATACCATCTCAGCCAGGCGGCCATCAAAAAAATCGTCTACGCAAAGC
>DMYC01000193.1:4927-9627 GCA_003482695.1 Clostridiales bacterium UBA8960 | reverse complement strand
TAAACGATTTGTGACGATGGACATCAAAATGTATTACTTGATTTTGGCAGGTGTACTTGGAGGCATTTTGTACATCTATATTGCAAGATCGGGACATAGTACGAATATTGAGGTTCTAAATATTGAGCTGATTTTTAGAAATTGGCTTGAAAATGTTTTCATTGCAAGGCCTCGAACCAAAGAAATATTTATTGCATTTCCAGCTCTGTTTGCTGCCCTTTATTTTGCAGCAAGAGGCTACAATAAAATCATTTTTCCATTTTTGCTTGCAGCAGTAACGGGTATAACTTCTATTGTCAATACTTTTTGTCATGCGAGAACACCCGTATATTTGTCAGTGACAAGAACCTTGATTTCATATGGATTCGCAATTGTTATTGGCATAATTGTCATCCTTATTCTGAATTTCTTGAATCGAATCCCTGTGGCGAATTTTGGGAGTAAAAAATATGAGTAGAGTGGTCATCTCCGGCTTTTACGGATTTAACAATATTGGAGATGAAGCGATCTTAGAGACGTTGATCTCTAAACTGAGATCTTTGGACTCCAACGTATTTATAACGGTTCTTTCGAATAACCCTGAAGAGACAAGAGTTAAATATGGTGTGGATGCCGTTAAGAGGCATGATGTTTTTAAAGTGATGGGTGCCATTAGAAAGACAGATCTATTGCTTAGTGGCGGCGGTAGTTTGCTACAGGATGATACCAGTGCACGGAGCATTCATTACTATTTGGCAATTATCAAAATGGGTCTGATGATGAGAAAAAAGGTCTTTCTCATAAGCAACGGAATTGGTCCGCTTAATAGAGAGCATAATAAAAAGCAAGTGGCAAAAGTGCTGAACAAGGTTAAGTTTACGACGGTCAGAGATTTCAACTCAAAGAAATTGCTTGAAGAAATCGGTGTTGATGTCAGTAAAATTGCCGTTTCAGCTGACCTTGTCATCGACATGGAAATGCAACCCCTGGATAGTGGAAGTCGTATATTAACGAAGTTGGGCATCGACCGCACTAAAAGAAAGTGCATCGGCATAGCCATAAGACAGAAAGATTTTAGAAATCAAAACAATCGTGATGCACTCGTGCGTTTTGTAAATCACCTTTCAAAAGACTATACCGTCTTGTTTATTCCTTTTTATTTTGATGATGACGCTAAAATTGAAATGGATATACGCCATAATGTCGATGGAAATGTACATTTCATTTCAGAACGATATGATGCCGATGAAGTGATGAGTGTCATACAACATTTGGATATCTTAATAGGTTCACGACTACATTCGCTCATTTTTTCACTGGTTGCTGAAGTGCCATTCATCGGCATAAGCTATGACCCTAAGATTGAGAATTTTATGGAAATGATTGATATGTATCCCGTTTGTTCGATGAAACAGTTTGACATCGAAGCCCTTAAGGAAGCGGTTGTGACGCTTGAGGCTGACTATGAAATGAACAAAAGGCGAATCGTTGAAGCAAAGGACGTTTTAAAGCGACATTTGAGAGAAAACGATAGCATGTTACACAAAGTATTATAAGTTGGAGGCCACATGGCGACAGAAAAAACAATGTCATCAGTAAAAATATTTGGAGTGAGATTCGATAAAGTGACTGCAGATGAAGCCAACAGAAAGTTTCTGGCGATGATGGAAAGCGATAGATTGGGAACGATTTACACGCCGAATACAGAGATGATCATGAAGGCTCAACAAGATTTGGAATTCAAAGCGATTCTCAATGAAGGAGATCTCGTTGTTCCCGATGGAATTGGTGTGGTTTTAGGTTCAAAAATTCATCATCTTGGATTAACGGAACGCGTACCGGGTATAGAGCTTATGTCCATGATTCTCGAATATTGCAACCGTACAGGCAAGTCGATTTATCTATTTGGTGGAAGGCCAGGTGTCGCTGAGCTCGCTGCGACAAATATCCGTTCAGCTTTTCCAAATCTCAAAATAGCAGGACTAAGAGATGGCTTCTATAACGCTTCTGATGCGTTTGGCATTCTTGATGAAATCAATGAGAAAAAACCGGACGTTTTGTTTGTGGCACTTGGTGCACCAAAACAAGAAAAATGGATCCATTCAAACAAAAAAATACTTAATACATGCGTTGCTATGGGCGTTGGAGGATCACTTGACGTTTGGGCTGGAACGGCTAAGCGCGCACCCTTATTTTTTCAAAAATTTGGTCTTGAATGGTTCTATAGACTGTTGACGCAACCGTCTCGTATCATGCGCATGATGTCATTACCGAAATTTATGATAAAAGTTTTAACAACCCGACATATCGAAGAATAAATATAAGGCGAATAATGGAGGTGTAATTTTGGAAAAACAAACGATGGGTGAGTTGTTGGCACAATATGAATCGACTGAAAGATTATATAGTGGCGACGTCGTAGAAGGAACGGTCATTTCTTCCAATCAGGATGAGGTGATGGTCAATATCAATTACATGGCGGATGGCATTCTTCCTAAAAATGAATTGCCCGATGCAAATCCGCTCGATTATAAAGAAGGGCAAAAGTTGAATGTTTTTATCCTTAAGATGGATGATGGGGATGGAAATGTCCTTTTATCATTGACGAAAGCGTATGACATTATCATATGGGATGAGTTCCAAAAATTGTATGACTCAAAGCAGTCTTTTACCGTAAAAGTCAAAGAGGCTGTCAAAGGTGGAGTGGTTGCACACTACAAAGGGGCTCATGTTTTTATTCCTGCGTCACAGCTCGCAACATCATATGTTGAAGATTTATCAAGTTTCATAGGCATGACTATGGAAGTGGAACTTACGGATTACGATGCAGGTAAGAAAAAAGCCGTTGCCTCACATAAGGCCATTTTAAAAATTCAAATGGCCTCAAAAAAATCCGATGCGTTATCGAGAATTTCAGCAGGAGACCAGTTGACTGGCACGGTTGTAAGGCTAGCAGATTATGGCGCTTTCGTCGATCTAGGAAATGTGGATGGATTGATTCACATCTCTCAAATGTCATGGCGAAGAATCAAACATCCGTCTGAGGTGATTACTGAAGGAGATGTGGTCAACGTGATTGTACTTTCTGTGGACCGTGAGAAGGAAAAAGTTTCTTTGAAGCTCTCAGAAGTCCATGAAAATCCATGGCACACGATGACTGAACGCTATGAGATCGGTGATGTCGTGAGTGGACGAGTGACTAAACTCATGAATTTTGGTGCTTTTGTCGAAATTGAAGAGGGTATTGAAGGGCTGATTCATATTTCAGAACTTGCAGAGCAACATGTCAACCGGCCATCTGAAATCGTGCAAATCGGCGATGTTGTGAATGTAATGATTCTTGATATGGATGGTGAGCAACAAAAATTATCATTAAGCCTTAAGGCGGCGTCCGACATGGACGATGTTGCGGTTCTCGATATCCTAGATGAACAGGAAAGTTCAAATACGACACTTTCGGATTTGTTTGGGGATAAGCTTAAAAATTTGAAATTTTAACATTTCACCAGCTGAGGCACTTTTTTTAGAGTGCTTCAGCTTTTTTTGTTATTTAAGGACAAAACAGGGTAAAAGATATGAAAGTATTATTATGTTAAAATAGATAAAATTGGAGGCATCATGGACAATTTGAAACTAAAGCCGGAGCAACTAACCAACAAATGTGAATCGAGTCAATTTGAATTTACAACCACTGAGGAACTGGTTCCGATAAGAGGCATCATTGGTCAAGAGCGCGCTAAAAAAGCACTAGAGTTCGGTCTTGGTGTAACAAAAAAAGGGTACAACATCTATGTTTCTGGTCAATGGGGAACTGGACGAAACAGTTTTGTAAATATGCTCACTGAAGAACAGGCTATAAAAAAACCTGCCCCAAGTGACTGGCTTTATGTGAACAACTTCAAGGATCCGTATCATCCGATCGCCATCAAAGTGAATCATGGTCAAGGAAAAAATATCATTAAGCAGGTCGATCGTGCCATTCGTTTTTTAAGAAGAGGCATCATCGAGATTTTTTCGAGTCGAGACTATGAAAACGCCAAACAGAAACTCATAGAAGAGTATAACACTCAGTCGAGCAATATCGTTGATAAACTCAACGAGTTGGGACAAAAATATGGATTCATGTTTTTCCTTACTGAAAAAGGCATCGTCAGCATTCCGCTTAAAGATGGCAAACCGATGAATGAGGAGTCTTATCACAACATATCTCAAAAGGAATATGAGCAGTTGATGGGAAATTCACAAAAGTTAAGCTTAGAGACGATTGATTTGTTCAATAAACTTAGAATGGAAGAGGAAAATTTACGCAATCGACTAAAAAGTCTCGATGAGCAGATGGGAAGACACCTTGTCAAATTTCACCTTGAAAGCATTAAAGATAAAAACAAAGACAATGAAGAAATTAAGAAGTATATAGATTTGCTTGAAGATGACATCGTGGAAAACTTGGAGAACTTCAAAGAAGAGGATGAGGATGAAGATGAGAGCAACCCGCTAGCCCTTTTAGCAGCGGCACAGCATAATCCGGAATCGTTTTTTGAACGTTATCGAATAAACCTCTTCGTGGACAACAGCGATGTGAAAAGTGCACCTGTCGTCTTTGAATCCAACCCAACTTATTATAATTTAGCGGGTAGCATTGAGTACCAAAATGAAATGGGCGTCATGAAAACGGATTTTACGATGATAAAACCAGGTGCACTCCACCGGGCAAACGGCGG
>DMYC01000193.1:0-4901 GCA_003482695.1 Clostridiales bacterium UBA8960 | reverse complement strand
CGATCGATAGCAGAGCGGCATCAGCAGGCGCATTGGTTTCACAAACGATCAAGCCTCAACCGATACCCATAGACGTTAAAGTCATCATCATTGGCGATTATTATACGTATGCAGTTTTGTCCGAATACGACGAGGAATTCCAGAAGCTATTCAAAGTCATGGCTGATTTTGAAGTGGACATGGAACGTTCAAAAGCCAACATCGAAAAGTTTGCACGTTTTGTTTCAACTAAATGCCAAATGGAAGGCCTCAGTCATTTTACACCAAACGCCGTAGCGATGCTCGTGGAACATGCAACGCGTCTATCAGATGATCAGACAAAGCTGACTGCACATTTGAAAACGCTTGGTGACATCATTATCGAGTCAGATGCTTGGGCAAGTTATTATAAAGAAAATACTGTTACGCATGAACATGTCAATAAAGCACTGGAAGAGCGCAAAAGTCGCACAAACAAATATGAGGAAAACACGCTTGAACTATTTAAAGAAGGCACTTACCTCATCGATGTTACAGGATTCAAAGTTGGTGAAATCAATGGTTTAGCCGTGCTTGGCACAGGGCAGTACAGTTTTGGAAAACCTTCCAAGATTACCGTTTCCACCTATCAGGGCAGACAAGGCATCATCAATATCGAACGTGAAGCGCGGACAAGCGGCAAAATACACGATAAAGGGGTCATGATTTTGACTGGCTTTTTAGGCCGTATGTTTGCACAAGATAAACCACTGGCCCTCACTGCAAGCATTGTGTTTGAACAACTGTACTCGGGTGTAGATGGAGATAGTGCATCAAGTACTGAACTGTATGCTTTGATTTCGGACTTGTCAGGTGTTCCAATCAATCAAGCCATTGCAGTAACGGGTTCTGTGAACCAGCGAGGGTTTATTCAACCAATCGGTGGTGTGAACGAAAAAATCGAGGGTTATTTCAAGGTTTGCAAGTTAAAAGGATTGACTGGGGATCAAGGTGTCATTATACCTACACAGAACGTTAAAAATCTCATGCTGGATCAAGAGGTGATCGATGCCGTTAGAAACAACCAGTTTCATATTTGGGCCATTTCTCACGTGGATGAAGGTCTAGAGATTTTAACGGGTAGAAGACCCGGTAAACGCACAAAAGATGGAAGCTTCGAAAAAGGAACCATCTATGCCCTTGTTGATCAAAGGCTTCAACATCTCGCTAAAGACTCAAAGCCGAAACAAACCAAAACGGGTTCCAAGAAAGACGGTACAAACTCGAATCAAGATGAATCATGAGGACATGAAGACTCTAATGCCAGTCTCGGTGACTAAGTGCGTGATCGGTTGATCATATTCTTCGACAGGTAAAGTTTCAACAAATTGCATTTCATAGGCGACTCCGATTTTCGGAGTCGTTTTTTTAATTTCAGAGAAGAATTTATCGTAGAACCCTCCACCGTATCCTAGTCGGAATCCGCGCATATCAAATGCGACGCCAGGTGTCAGGACGCATTCGATTTCCTGAGGATCAAAGCGCTTGTGAATAGAGGGATCGGGCTCAAAAATTCCGAAATCATTTTTAACGAGCTGCGATAGATCCTCAACTTTGTAAAAAACCATTTTCTTCGGATTTGAATCAATATAAGGCAGCAATAAAGTCTTGTGCTTTGCGATAATGAAAGTGTTTATGGCATTCATCTCAAGTTCATCTCGAAAACTTACAAATGAGGAGATGACATTTGCGTGAGTAAATTCTGGCATCGACAGTAATTTATCCAATATGATGGCAGGTGCATTCACCCTGACACGCTCGTCAATGCTCTGTCTTTTTTTTATAATATCGCTTCGAAGTGCTTTCTTGGTCATAATTTTACCTCCGTGTAATATTTATTTAATATATATAGTCAATTATACTATTAAAATTGTCCGTAAGACTAGATATAATGGAAATAGGGTTTACGATAATGCTCAGATTGTTTATAATGATTACAGGCGGCAGATTGCTGTAAACGTTAACAGAACTAATCTTTTTGTCACAATTTGTAGTTGGGAGAAATATATGATAGAGTTTCTAAATGTTTCCAAAAAATATGATAACGGCGTTACGGCGCTTGATAGAGTCAGTATAAAAATTGATAAAGGTGAGTTTGTCTTCATTGTTGGCCCAAGTGGCGCTGGAAAGTCCACTTTTATCAAAGCGGTTTTAAAAGAAGTCGATGTCACGGGTGGAAGTGTTATTGTTGATGATATGGACATAACGCGCTTGCATCGAAGACGCGTCCCTTATTTGAGACGTAAAGTCGGCGTCGTTTTTCAGGATTTTAGACTTTTGCCAAACAAAACCGTCTATGAAAATATTGCATTTGCAATGGAGATTATTGGAACACCACATCGAAATATTAGAAAGCAAGTCCCTATGATTCTCGCACTAGTTGGATTGACAGGAAAGGGAAATTATTACCCGAATCAATTATCAGGTGGTGAGCAGCAGAGGGTATCCATCGCGCGATCCATGATCAACAACCCTCCCATCCTAATTGCGGATGAACCGACCGGCAATCTTGATCCGGACACCTCTTGGGAAATCATGAAGGTCTTAAGAACCATAAACCGTCGGGGTACGACTATCCTGATGGCGACTCATGACCGTGAAATCGTCGACATCATGAAAAAGAGAGTTATTGCACTCGAAAATGGACAGATTGCTAGAGACGATAAAATAGGAGTGTATGGTTATGACGATTAAACCGATTTTTACATTGAAACAAGCACTGAAAAATTTGTGGCGAAATCGGCTCATGAGCATCGCTTCGATTTCATCCGTGTCGGCAACGCTTATGATATTAGGCATTATTTTTGCACTCATCATCAACATCAATGCCATGGCGCAATCGGCAAAGGATCAGTTTGATTCGATCCAAGCGTATCTTTATGATGATTTGAGCGCAGAGCAAATCACCCAAGTCATGGGGAAAATTGAAAACGTCGTAGGTGTTCAAAGTGTCGTTTACGAGAGTAAAAATGATGCGCTTGAAAAAATGAAGGCTTCATGGCAAGACAATGCCTATTTATTGGAAGGACTTGAGGCGAATCCCTTGCCGAGTTCTTTGATTATATACCTAGATGACATTTATTACTCGGCAGGTGTGCTGCAGGGTCTTAAAGGGATTGAGGGCATAGAAGACGTTAAATCGTATCAGGATATCGTCGAGCAATTGCTTTCGATTACAGAAGCGATTAGGCGGGCGGGTATTATCGTCATTTTTGTGCTAATTGCAATTTCCACGTTTATCATCCACAACACCATAAAATTGACAGTTAATTCAAGATATCGGGAAATCAACATCATGAAGTATGTCGGTGCAACAAACTGGTTTATAAGATGGCCATTTTTAACAGAAGGTACATTGCTTGGGCTTGTGGGTGCAGGCATTTCTGCTGGGCTTATGAAATTGGGTTACGACTATGTATTTGAGATGATGCATTCAGATTTCTACGTGCTTATTTCTGCATATGTGATTCCACCTGAAGCATTGATGAACGACATCCTATTTTTGTTTATCGTAATAGGTGCAGGAATTGGCGCTTTGGGTAGTATTTGGTCGATGCGAAAGTATCTTAATGTATAAGGGGGGCGCATGGATAAAATAAAATTCAAGTCGATTGTGAGTGTGCTTTTAATCTTTGTAATGATTCTTACGAGTGTTGCGTTCGCAAACGATGAGTTAAAGAAAAAGGAACGTGAACTCGAGGAGCTCAATCAAAAAATCAAAGAATTGGATTCATCCATAGAAAACAACAAGAATTTACAAAATGAAACCAATGTCAAAATCAAGAATGTGCAAACCAGCATCCGTGCACTAGAAGCTGAAATTGAAGTGTTGAATGCTGACATCATTAGTACAGAACAGGCGATTGTCGTTAAAACGGATGAGTTGAAAGAGGCTGAAATTAAAATTGCTGAAAAAAACCTTCTCTTAAATGACCGTTTGAGGGTGATGTATAAAACGGGGACAGTCGGTTATCTTGAAGTTCTTTTTGGCGCTGAAGATTTTACGGATTTGCTTTCCAGAATAGATATGATTCAGATGGTTGTCGTTCATGATCAAAACTTAATTGAGTCTTTAAAAGAACAGCGCGATGCCATCGAAGCAAAAAAAATCGAACTCGAGAGTTACAAACAGCAATTGCTGGGTTTATTTGCATCGAAACTCACCAAACAAGACGAACTGACGGTTGCTTTAAATAGGCTCATTTCATATAAATCCGATTTGAGAAAAGATGAGATGGCCATGAGCGAAATGGAATCCGAGTTCTTAAAGCAGGCGGATCAGTTGACGGAATACATCAAGAAACTTGAACTTGCAGCAGTATACGTTGGCGGCGAGATGATGTGGCCAGTTCCAAATTATTATGCCATCAGCTCATACTTTGGCAACCGAATCCATCCAATATCAAAAGAGTATAGAATGCATACTGGGCTAGATATTGAAGCACCAAGAAAAACGCCGCTCGTTGCAGCACAAACCGGTACAATCGTATTTGCCAACTGGTTTGCAGGATACGGAAAAGCGATTATTATCGATCATGGTGGCGGCTATACGACACTTTATGGACACCTTGATGTTATTAGCGTCAAAGTGGGACAAGTGGTTGTAAAAGGTGAAAACATCGGACAAACGGGAAACACAGGATACTCAACCGGACCTCATTTGCATTTTGAAGTTAGAATGAATGGCGACTATGTTGATCCGTTAACTTACGTAAAAGGAAATTGAGGTGCAAAAGTTGAAAAAAATTCACGTATTATTTTTGAGTGTTTTCCTGATTATATGCAGCGCAATCACGACATTTTTTCTTACAACCTTGTTTCAAGTTGAATCGGGAGAAAAAGTTGTCATCAATCAAACGGCTCTAGAAGCATATAAGTCTACA
>DMYC01000157.1 GCA_003482695.1 Clostridiales bacterium UBA8960 | reverse complement strand
CTCCCCGGCGGCAACACTCTAAATTCTATTTCTGAGGATTTGCCGTGCTCCCCCCAGTAATCGTCGTTGCGTTTCAGTACAATACTCTCATTAGACTCCCAAGAGGTAAAAATATATGGACCGGTTCCAACAGGGTGAAATTTTAGGTTGTCATTGTATTTGACGATTGCAGATTGACTGGCAATCCCGAAGGCCGGTAATGAAATGGTACTTAAGAATGGGGCATATGGCTCTGTTAAGATTATCTCCAGTGTGGTATCGGAAAGCGCCGTTACACTTTTAATGATTCCTGGAAAGCCACCAAAAGTATAGTTCCAATAGATGAACTGCCCTGTATGATATGGGCTACTTGGATCCATCCATCTTTGAAAATTAAACGCCACGACATGTGCATCGAGTTTTGAACCGTCATGAAATTTGACGTTTCTTCTTATCTTGAAGTTCCATGTTAAACCATCTTCGCTTACTTTCCAACTTTCGGCCAAACCAGGTTTGATTTCCGTCTCGTTTGTTTTATAAACAACGAGTGTGTCGTATATATTGGCCGTTACCTGAAATGATTCCGAATCAGATGTTATGGCTGGGTCCAGCGATAAAGCGTCGTTCATGCGACCTATGACAATACGTTTGAAACCAAGTGGATTTTTATTTTTCGCAAGTACGACGATAATCCCCGTCACGAGCAAGCTCATGATTAGGATCATGATCATGATTTGATTCTTTTTTTTCATCTAAATCCACCTACTAATGTTATATGATTTTGTACAAATGGCATCGAAGTGGATGCCTCTTTCACTTATTAGTGCCTTGTAAAGCTCAATTTCATCATCTCGTCCCTGCAATTCTGGCGAAACCAAACAAAGTTTATACCCAAGTGCCTTCATTTCAGAGAATGTGTCTTTGGTTAAAGGAAACTTGGTAAAACAGTCGATCCAAATCCAATCCACCCTGCCCGCCATATTGCGAATCACATCCATTCCCTCAAACTCGGAATATCTTAATGCGATGTTACGTTCACCTTGATTTGATAAAAGATGAATCATCGGAAAAGATGAATCAAGAAAAAAATATTTTCCAATTTTATGCTTTTGAATCAACTCAAGGACACGATGCTCAATACGCTCACTTTTAATATTTAATATCAAAGTGCCGTGCTTATAACGTTCTAGGTATGATTCAAACGTCTCGCCATTTGAAAAAGGATCATGTGATAAAATGAGCTGATCATTTTCATCTCTTAAGTCAATTTCAACGCCATACGACAAATCGACATTTTCAAGTGCATCCTTTGTATTGACGCGATGACAAATAAATTCCATTTTAGTCTCCCTATTCATCCAGTTTATTTTTTAGATGTTTGCTGAATTCAAGCGTCCTTTTTATAAATTTCCATTTTGATTTGAACGTCTCGTCATTCCACTTTGATTGGCCATGAATCCTCTGCGTAAAACGCACATCTATTCTTTGAAGAGGCAATTTCTTCTTTTTCGCCTTATAATACATATATAAATCCAGAGAGAAATCATCTGGACAAGTCATTAGGGATTCAAAAAAAACCCTAGGAAAAATATTGGGTTGGGCATTGATGTCCCATAAAGGCATCTTCAAATAGAGCGTCTCATACAGGCTCATACCCAATGTAAAAAACTGGTCGATCAAAGGTCTTTTTTTTCGATTGCCCTTGATGTAGACCTCTTTAAGCCCTTCGTTAACCAAGTCAGCAATTTTATCGTAAGCACGTGAGACATCATTAGGATCCGTTTGCATATCTGCATGGGTCCATCCGATGTAATCACCTGTAGCCGTTTTTAGTCCGGTCACGATGCCATAACCATAACCTTTGTTGACGGGTACAGTAACACGCCTTGCAAATGGATACTTAGGAATCAGAACATCTAAAACGACATCACTGCCATCCGTTGAACCATTGTCTACTAAAATCACTTCAATCAATCGATTGCCGATTGAACCAGAAAAACGTTCTAGAATGAGTGGAATATTGTCTTTTTCATTATAACAAGGCACTACGACAGATAATTTTATAGATTCCATGATTAACCTCTAAACACCCAAAATTTTTGTCCTAAATAATTCAAAATGACACTTGTTGCCGTTGCAACTCCAAAAGCAACAGTCGTTGATCCGGAAGACCATAGCAATAGAGCGTTGATTCCGACATTTGTAACGAACGTGCTGAAATAAAGCATAGAAAATTTGCCAAAAGCCTTATGCGCCGGTATATCAGACTTAAATGTCCACATTTTATTCATCGCAAAAGCAAATAATGCACCTAAAATGTATGAAATGCCTTTAGCTAAAGAAGCGTCCAACATGAGGTAATCCAACATCATGACATATGTCAGATAATCCGTCACAACCGCTCCAACCCCGACAACGCCATAGCGTAACAGCTCGTGCATTATCTGTACGCCTGGTCAAATCGATAAAAAGTTTCTCTAAGTGCCGCTCTTTTATCCTCAGGAACCATTGGATCAAGTTCAACGGAATAT
>DMYC01000351.1 GCA_003482695.1 Clostridiales bacterium UBA8960 | reverse complement strand
TGAAAATCGAGCATTTTTGAGTAGTCCATTTTGTATATATGGTCGCCCGACAGAATCAGAACATATTGAGGGTCAAGTTCATCGATGAAGCTGATGTTTTCATAGATTGCATTTGCCGTACCCTTATACCATCTACCGCCTTGTTCACTCATATATGGAGGAAGGATTCTTACACCGCCAGAGCGTCTATCGAGGTCCCAAGCGCTGCCGATGCCTATATGTGAGTTGAGGTGGTAAGGTTTGTATTGCGTCAAAATACCAACGTCAAAAATACCCGAGTTCGAGCAGTTGCTCAGTGGAAAATCGATGATTCGGTATTTGCCGCCAAATGGAACGGCTGGTTTTGCAACCTCTTTTGTCAAGAGTTTAAGCCTTGAGCCTTGACCTCCCGCTAGGAGCATGGCTATCATTCTTCCTTCTTTCATGCAGTTTCTTCCTCCTTATATTTGATAAATAGACCGCCAAGTCCAGGCAACTTAACCCGAATGGAGTGCGGACGATTGAATGCGGGTTCATCGATGGATGCCATCAAAACATGCTCTTCAGAAACACCACCGCCGTATTTTTCAGCATGTGTGTTGAAAAGGACTTCATAGGTGCCTTGTTTATGAACGCCAATCGGATGTGCATCGCGTGCGACCGGTGTGAAATTAAAAATAGCGATCAGACGATTGCCATCTGCATCTATGCGTTCAAACGAGATGGTGCTCTCTTGATGGTTATCGACTTCAATCCATTCATAACTTTCGTAAGACGTATCGAGTTCATATAGGCAAGGTTCATTTCTATAAAAGGCATTCAGTTCTTTCGTAAATGTTTGAATTTTTCGATGCGAGTCATAATCGAGTAGGTGCCAATCAAGCGCTTGCCACTCGTTCCATTCGATAAACTGACCGAACTCGCTGCCCATAAACAGAAGTTTTTTGCCGGGATGCGCATACATATAGGCAAGTAACAGACGAAGATTTGAGAATTTCTCATGATAGTTGCCCGGCATTTTTTCAAGTAACGATTTCTTGCCATGTACAACTTCATCGTGACTGAGCGGTAAAACAAAAAACTCTGAGAAAGCGTAAGTCATCGTGAATGTTAGAGCTCTGTGAAAACCCTTTCGATAGACAGGATCAAGCTGCATGTACTCTAGAATATCGTTCATCCAACCCATGTTCCATTTGTAGTTAAATCCTAGGCCGTCTTCTTTGACCGGTGCTGACACCTTTGGAAAGGCCGTACTCTCTTCTGCCATCATGAGAATATCGGGGTAATCTTCAAAGACGACGGTATTGAGTTTTTTGATAAAATCGATGGCATCTAGGTTTTCAAATCCTCCATACTTGTTTTTCAGCAACTTTCCACCGAAATTCAAGTAGATCATATATGCGACGGCATCGATTCGCACACCGTCGAGATGATAGAAATCGAGCCAATACATGAGGTTCGATATGAGAAAAGATTGAACTTCAGGTCTTCCATAGTCAAAATTGATCGTGCCCCATTGATCGTTATGTGCTCTATCGTATTCAGGCGATTCAAAAGCTGCTCCGCCGTCAAAATGATAAAGACCATGTGCGTCTTTACAATAATGACAAGGCACCCAGTCAAGTATGACACCAATGCCATTTTGATGACAGGTATCGACAAAGTACATAAAGTCCTTTGGCGTACCATATCGACTGGTTGGTGCATAGTAACCTGTGACTTGATAGCCCCAAGAACCATCAAAAGGGTGTTCCATAATCGGCATGAGTTCGATGTGAGTGAAATTCATTTCTTTTACATAAGGGATCAACTCTTGTGCCAAGTCGTGGTAAGAGTATTGTGTACCGTTGTGTTTTTTGCGCCAGGACATCAAATTCACTTCATAGATGCTCATTGGGCTATGATGATGGTCGATTACTTTTCGTGACTGCATCCAGTGGGAGTCGTGCCACATGTAGCCCTTTATGTCATAGAACTTCGAGGCTGTATGCGGGCGCTCTTCTGCGTGAAATGCAAAAGGATCCGCTTTGAGTAAAACATCGCCATTTTGAGCAGTGATGCGGTATTTATAGCTGTCATAAGGTTGAACGCCTACGACACAAACGTGCCAGACCCCGCTATCGCTGATGCGTTTTAGTGGGTATCCAAAATCATTCCAATCATTAAACTCGCCTACGAGATGCACTTCCCTTGCATTTGGTGCCCATACGACAAATCTCACGGCATCCAGTTCAAAATGTCGCGTCATGTGTGCGCCGAAAAAATTATAACTGCGATAGTTGGTGCCTTCGTGGAATAAGTGCACATCCAATTGACCGTCTTCTAAGTAAAAAAAACCTTTTTCAAGGATACTCTCCCTAACGTCATATGTTTTCATAAATCCTCCTTAACCTTGTTATATATTATTCCCCAAAACGTGCATTACACTTCAGTGTTTTTTAGTATATCAAGGTATTTTTGTGCAGCCAGTGATAATGGTTTGCTTTTGTTTATCAAAATACCGATTTCAATAGAAGGCATATTTACAGTGACGTCAACTTCTATGAAAGTGCCTTCATCCAAATGTTTTTTAGCTATTTTTTTAGGAACGAACCCAATGCCCATGCTTGCACTTACCGCTTCGAGTATGACATCGAATGAACCAAATTCGAATGCAGGTGTCCAATTGATGCCATTTGCATCAAAAAAACGATCCAAAACCCGTCTAGTGGTTGAATTTTGTTCAAGGCAAACAAGTGGGCTTTTCGAAAGGTCAGTAAGTGAAATCGATTTGTGATGGACTGGATTTTTGCTGATAAAGATATGTTCAAGTGTTGTAAATGGGTATAGTTCGAGTCCGTCGTAAGAGTTTCCTGGCATGATGTTGATAATCGCTAAATCCAGCTCGCCTTTAACGAGCTT
>DMYC01000024.1:13095-13947 GCA_003482695.1 Clostridiales bacterium UBA8960 | reverse complement strand
AATGCCTATTGAGAGGATTACCATATCGACTTCAAGCTGTTTACCGCTTTGAAGGGCTACTTTCGTGCTTCCATTATGGTACTCGAACGACTTTACACCATCGCCCAAGAATAGATTCACTTTTTTCATTTTCATGTGTTTGTGTACAATCTGAGCCATTTCAAAATCAATGGGTGCCATAACTTGTTCTGCCATTTCCACCACAGACACATCCATGCCCAAGTCATGTAAGTTCTCAGCCATTTCAAGTCCAATAAAACCGCCGCCTATTACAGCAACCGTCTTTGGCTTTACATGGTCGACAAAGCTCTTGATTCGATCCACATCAGGGATATTCCATAGTGAGAATATGTTTGGTGAATCAATGCCTGGAATCGGTGGTTTCAGAGGTGTAGAGCCGGGAGAAAGGATCAATTTATCATAACTTTCATCATAAACCCGATTGTTTTTTATATCCTTTATTTGGACCACTTTACGCGCTGTATCAATAGACAAGGCTTCGTTTTCTACTCTGACATCCACATTAAATCGCGCATTCATCCCTTCAGGCGTCTGAACGAGCAATGCATCTCTTTCGGCGATGGTACCCCCTATGTAGTAAGGTAAGCCGCAGTTCGCAAACGAAATGTATGGCCCTCTTTCAAGCATGATAATCTCTGCTTGTTCATCCATTCTCCTTAATCTTGCCGCTGCACTGGCACCGCCTGCAACGCCACCGATGATAATCACTTTTTGTCCCATTGTATCCTCCACATTCAAATAAAATCACTAAAAAAAGCCCGATCAGGGCTTATCTTATTTGGGATTATAATCCCAATAACGTATCTAATCTTGCTTTGTCAAAACCTTGAA
>DMYC01000024.1:0-13034 GCA_003482695.1 Clostridiales bacterium UBA8960 | reverse complement strand
GTAATCTTTCGCCATTGTACAATATCCACATGTATTACTTGAAAAAACCACAACATTTTTTGACATTTTAATACCCTCCATTGTTTTTTAACATCTTGATCCATATATTAAGGCCTGAATGTAAAAGCCTTTTGTTAACCAGAAACTTGAATAGTCAATGTTAAAACCTCCAAATGTTTCGATTAACAAATTCTCAACACTGATTCTAATACCCTCAAATTCTTCTACATAATCATCTGTTTGTTGTTCGCCCGGAACAATCCCAAATTGAGGACCACCTCAGCCATATCCTTTGACGATCACCCTGTAGGTTGTATGTTTGCTGAAATCGGATTTAAATTTTTTTAATGCCTGCTCAGTGATTGATATTTTCAAAACACACCTCCACCCCCTTGGAGGGGGTTCGTTAAAACAATAATACAATGAACCAATCATTTTGTCAATCTCATCTCATATAAAAGCTGTGAAATAATTGTAAACATATTATCCTGATTTCATCAACAGCTTTTCCACAGAATTCGACATTTTTATGTAAACACGAACGATTCAAAATACTCTATGAATTTGAACATATATGAACAAAATGTAAACGAATATCGAACATTCGTTAACATTTGACTCGATTTATTCATAAATGACGTCATTTTCACAAATCAAACGTAGTCTTTTGCTAAGAATGAAAATTTTATTGTTCGGTTATGCACATTATCCACAATTTTATCCACATTCTTTTCTTCATTATTCACAGGTTGACCAAATTCTGTTAGACTAAGTCCGAGGGGGTTTGATTATGTGGGGAAAACGCGGGCATCGTGGCGATGCACTTGAGGAGCTTTTATATTATACGAATCAATATTATCACCAACTCGGACTATGTCGAGTGGACAAAGTCAGCACACCCATTAAAGTCGTGGAAATCGATCATCAAGGCATGGTCACGAAAGGTTTTTTTGAAAAAAAATCGACGGTGGATTTTATCGGAATTGTTCAGGGTGTGTGCATCGCATTTGATGCTAAAGAAACGAATCTAAAAAGTCTTCCACTACTTAATATACACACGCATCAGCTTGAGTATATGAGGGATATCAATAAGCAAGGCGGACTCGCATTTATCATTATACATTTCAAATTCAACGACTCTTTTTATTTGGTTCCTTTTGAACTGATTGAGTCCTATTTTGAAAATTCGCGCGAAAATTCGAGGCGATCCATTCCTTATAAAGCAATGGATGCACGGTTTGAAATAAAAAAAGAACGCTCTGGAAGCATTCTTAATTATCTTGAAACTTTGAACGCATATGTAAAATATAAGTCTGAGCTGGAGGTGAAGCATGATTGCACAAATCATTAATAGCTTCACTTATCAACATAGTGGAGGGAATCCAGCCGGTGTTGTCGTCGATTTAGAGCGCACACTATGCGATCAAGAAATGCAAGACATCGCTAGACAGTTGGCACTTTCAGAAACGGCTTTTGTCTCAAAAGGGCATGACGGAGCTGACTTTAACATCCGTTTTTTCACAACGACAGATGAAGTGGACTTATGCGGACATGCTACTATAGCTAGTTTTTGGCATCTTGCTCACACAGGACTGCTACAAAACTATAGGTCGAGCCAATTGACGAAAGCTGGGTTATTATCGGTTGAGCTGTTCCCACAAAAAAATGGGGCACTTTTAACGATGATGGCACAAGCCAAACCTGCTTTGATCAAACCAAAATTCAATTTTCATGAAATGCTAAGAAGTGCTTTTTCAGATTCGGAATTATCTAATTCTCTCCCACTTGAAATATGGAGTACAGGTTTAAAAGATATTATCATGCCCATTGCGTCACGTGATGCTCTCAATTCACTTAGATTCGATTTTGATCAATTGACTTCACTTAGTGAAACGCTAGATGTCGTGGGCGTTCATGCATTTGCCCTTGACTCCGGGCAAATCTATGCAAGAAACTTCGCACCCCGATTTGGAATCGACGAAGAGTCCGCGACAGGCACGTCAAATGGCGCACTTACAGCTTATCTAAAAAAACACCTTTATCAGGATCATCCCGATTTGTCCTTAAAGATTCTTCAAGGTGAAGAGATGGGCAAAACGAGCGCCATTTATACCTCTTATCGTGTTTCAGACAGCCATGAATCAATTTGGGTTGGCGGGTATTGCACACTGATAGAAGAGATAAATTTATAAAAAATAGCCACCTATTTGGGTGGCTATGCTCATTTATGGTTGGACTATCCTTTTATTCTGCCATCTGTCGAAATCGTGATTTCACTATATGGGACGATGCATTCCGCTTTTAACATGGCCGATCTTACAGCTTGAATCATGCCGCCACAACATGGCACTTCCATTCTGACAACCGTGATGCTTTTGATATTGTTTGCACTGAGAATCTGAGCAATTTTATCCGTATTATATTGATTGTCGTCAAGTTTTGGGCATCCAATTATCGTGACTTTTCCTTTTATGAAATCTCTATGAAAGTCACCATAGGCAAACGCGGTACAATCCGCTGCGATTAATAGGTCTGCATTGTTAAAATATGGGGCATTTGGGCTTACAAGCTTCAACTGTACAGGCCACTGCATCAGTTCAGATGGAACACTAAAGCCTTCAGGTGTGGAAGTTTGGCTCACCACAGGCATTTTATCGAATTGAACCAAGTCTGACCGTTCTATACTTTTAGCGGCTGATCCTGAACAGCCACAACCAGAATGCTCCATAGATTCAGGTTTACTTGCTTTTGCTTTAATGTTTTTTCTTTCAGGATTGAACGCATCCGTGTCTTTTTCGACGACGTGAATCGCATCAACTGGACACTTTGGTAAACACATTCCTAAACCATCGCAATATGATTCGCTAACCAGTTTCGCTTTACCATCTATGATTTCGATTGCACCTTGCATACATGCCGATGCACATAATCCACAACCTATACATTTTTCTTCATTAATCTCAATAACATTTCTCTTCATCAATAATGGCCTCCCATTTCAAATTCATATCTTCAATTTGTATTCTGAACTCATTATACGATGAAAAGTGGCTTTGGTCTGTAACCTGAGTTACTTTTTTTATATGACCATGTCATTGTAAACATCACTTTTCCCTTTATAATGATGAATCGGAATCACCGATGACTCAATGCCTCCGATCACCCTAGCAGGTACACCTACCGCAGTTGATTCGGTTTTCGTATCCGTTAAAACCACAGAGCCTGCTCCAATTTTCGTTCCCGCTGCGATATGGATTGGCCCAAGGATTTTTGCTCCAGCTCCAATTGTCACACGATCTCCCACTGTTGGATGTCGCTTCCCGGTGTCCTTTCCTGTGCCACCTAATGTGACACCCTGGTAAATCGTCACATAGTCACCCACGATGGCCGTCTCTCCGATTACTACACCCATGCCATGGTCGATAAACAGGGATTTTCCGATCGTCGCACCTGGATGTATTTCTATCCCTGTAATCAGTCTAGCAAACTGAGACGTGAATCTCGCAAGGAAAAATAAATGATGCCTAAAAAGAAAATTGGATACACGATAAAGAGCAATCGCATGTACTGAAGGATAAAGCAACAGTATTTCGAGATAGGTTCTTGCTGCAGGATCATTTTCTTTTACAAATTTTAAATACGACATCGCATGTTTAATCATAATAACCTCTCTTCTTTCGCATCAACCTGTCTAAACAAATACGTTGTTGGATATATACTTTTCACCATTATCTGGAGAAATGACGATAACGCGCTTGCCTTTGCCTAGTTTCTTCGCCACCCTTAATGCAACTTCAACAGCTGCTCCACTTGAAATTCCAAGAAAAAGGCCTTCTACATCCAATAGTTTTTTTGTCATTTCAAAAGCTTCGACACTATTGACTTGCTCAATTTGATCTACAACATCCGCGTCATATATGCTCGGGATAAATCCTGCTCCAATGCCTTGGATTTTGTGAGGTCCAGGTTGTCCACCAGATAAAACCGGAGACTCAACAGGTTCAACGCCGATGATCTGAATGCCTTCAAAGTGTTCCTTAAGACGTTTGCCCGCACCCGAAATTGTACCACCAGTACCCACTGTTGAAACAAACGCATCAAGCCTTTTAAACTGATCTATAATTTCTTGGCCTGTCGTATGATAATGGATATTTCTATTTGCGACATTGTTAAACTGCTGTGGCATATAGTAACCTTCTTCATCTGCCATGCGAGTTGCTTCTTTGATCGCACCGCTCATCCCTTTGCTACCATCTGTTAATAGCAGCTCTGCGCCATAGGATTTAATAATGTTTCTACGCTCTACACTCATCGTATCAGGCATGACGATCGTGACCGGATAACCTTTTATTTTTCCAATATAGGCTAAAGCAATTCCAGTATTGCCGCTCGTTGGTTCCACGATTTTCGACCCTTTTTTTAACTGGCCTGATTTTTCCGCCTCATCAATCATGCCAAATGCGGCTCTAACTTTGACACTCCCCGTAAGGTTCATTCCCTCAAGTTTTACATACACGTCTGCCATGGATTCATCTATCAAGTGATTCAACTTCACGACAGGTGTATTTCCTATAAGTTCCAAAACATTGTTATTTACATGATTCGTCTCGTTTTTCATATACCCAACCTCATCTCTCTTTTTTTATCAAAAAATAAAATAACCCCGTCTCTATACAAGAGACGAAGTCAACTCCGCGGTTCCACTCTAATTGATTGATCAACAATCCACCTTCGAACACATAATGTTCTATCTCGGTATCGGGAGAACCCGGTGTAGCCTACTTAATTCGGTACACAGCTCAAAAGGGCACTTCAACCAAGTTCGCTTAGGAATTTACACCAGCCATTCCCTCTCTAAAAAACGCACAAGGACTACTTTCCTTTATCAACGCCATCATTTAATTCATACTATTTTAATTCCAACTAATCAAGTATGATATCTTAATGGTTATTTTACAGTGATTGCTTTCATCTGTCAATAATAAAAAAATGAATAATATGTTAACAAACATTCGTTAAAGTCTTAACTTAATTTCACATCACTTACTTACTTGACGATTCTTTTTGTGCTACAATTATAGTGAGGTGATGTTATGGATTTTAGACAACTTGAAGCGTTTGTCAATGTAGCGCGATTTAAAAATTTCTCTAAAGCTGGTAAAGCACTGTTTTTGTCTCAGCCGACGATTAGCCTTCATATCTCAAATCTCGAAAAAGAACTGAACACGGCATTGTTCGATCGAACTTCAAAGGAAGTAAACTTAACACCTGCCGGCCTTGAGTTTTTGAATTATGCACTTGATATGATCAATATGAAAAATAGGGCCATCCACAACATCCATTCATCGAACAAAAAAATTACAGGCTCAATTACGATATCGACTTCAGCGACACCTAGTCTTGTTTTGCTTCCTCAAGCCATCCACGAATTTCAAAAGATGCACCCGGATGTGAAGTTCATCGTAGAAGAAAAGAGTTCAACGCTCATCCTAGAAGATGTCTGCTCATCAGCGAGCGATTTGGGACTCGTTGGCATGCACGTAGAAAATGAACGTTTTGTCTGTCGACATCTTTTTGATGATGAACTCGTTTTCATATGTTCAAAAGAACTGCCTCTAGATGGCGTCGTCGATGTCTCTGAACTTTCAGATTATAAATTTCTAGGAAGAAGCGACCAATCTGCAACTCGAATGGAACTTGAGCGCACCATGATTGAGAACAGCATTGACGCTACTCAATTTGAGAACGTCATCGAGAGCGACAATATGAATCTCGTATTTTCTCTTGTCGCTAAAGGCGCAGGCATCTCTTACATGTCAAAAACGATCTATGAATGCTATAAAAACATCCTCAACATAAAAACTTTTCAAATAAATGGTCTCAATATCACACGAAGCATTCATCTTTTAACAAACCGTAGGCGTACTTTATCACCTGCTGCAGAAGACTTCATAAAATTATTGTGTGAAATGAAAGAAGCATACAAACAATAAAGCTGCCAATTGGCAGCTTTTTAATTTTCACCTTCTATTTATCCGAAAGAATTTTTATATTGATGCGTCTTTTTTTCGGTCCATCAAACTCACAAAGGAACACTGACTGGAACATGCCTAACTCGATTCTGCCGTCATCGACAATCAACGTTTCTGTACTGCCGATCAAAGACACCTTTATGTGTGCATCGCTGTTTCCTTCGATATGCCCATAATGGTCTTCTTTAGGTACAATATCTTTCAACTTGGTTAAAATGTCATTTTGAACAACTGGATCATAATTTTTATTTAGTGTAACCCCAGCTGTCGTATGTGGCACATGTATCACGACAACACCATATCGGACACCACTCTCTGCGACATAATTTTTTATCTCATCCAATATTTCAACCATTTGAAATCGCTCTGTTGTTTTTAAGTGAATCGTCTTAAACATAACCACCCCTCCATTCGTGAATCGCATCCTTATTCTATATATACTGCAATACGGTGTTTTTAAACATTTTAATGAAGGTCTAGTTTAATTTCTCCAGTTTTTAATCGTTCAATTAAAGCTTCCACTTTTTCTTTGATTAAATCTCTCGTCACTCTAAATCCATCTATCGGACCACCTGAAGGATCATCAAGCCCCCAGTCCTCAGCATGTTGATTGGGAACAAACGGACATACAACGTTACATCCCATCGTTATCAACAAATCGAGTTCCTCTGGTATATCCGTCAATAACTTTGGATGGTGATCACTCATGTCCACACCCGCTTCTTCCATAACTTCTACAGCGAGCGGTTTGACCTCAGGGTAATTCTCCGTTCCTGCTGAATAGGCTTCAAAGAGATCACTGCCTAATTTTTTAGCCCATCCTTCAGCCATTTGACTCCTACATGAATTATGAACGCAGACAAATGCCACTTTAATTTTTCTCATACACGCCTCCTAAATCAGACTATTGATTTTTGTGATGACCTTTTCTTTGTCAGATGTCACCATTTGACAATCCAGACCAAATTTCTTATACTGTTCGACCCTATTTGCATCTTCCTTTATAATCTGCATACTCGATGCATTTCCAAGAATATCGTCAACTAGGCCAGAATATTGAGCTTTGAACTGGCTAGAAACGCGATAATGAACCCACTGCGCTTCTTTTTTCGACACAATGATGCCACATGATTTCAGTTTGCTTAAATGCCGTGATACATTAGACTGAGACATGTTCAGAAACACTTCAATCTCACAGACGCAAAATTCATCGTGCGCCAACAAGTAAAACAGCCTAAAGCGATTTTCATCTGCCAGCGATTTTAGTATCTCAACCATAATTGCCCTCCAAATCACTTGTTAATTCGTATATTCAAATATACTCATATAGCATTATCATATCGCAAACTCGGTCTCTCGTCAATATCAATTGTTTCTTAAGGATTTATAATACATGACACGCTCACCAAGACCTAAAAACAGAATGCCCATTGAGACCAACACCATAATGGCTGTCAGTGTCGTCTGGCTTGGTGCACCATAGACGACAACTTCTTTAATGGCCGCAATTGCCCACTTGTGAGGCGTGAAATTCGCAAGGAAAAGCAGTGCCTTTGAGCTGATGATTTCAAGTGGCCACATGCAGCCGCCTAGCATCCCCATGCCAGTCAAAATGATGGGAGAAACCGCTCCGAGTTGCCCTGTCGTCCTGACGATCGAAACGACAAGCAAACTAAGTGCTGTCATGACGAAAATATATAAAATGCCAATTCCAATCACTAGCCCTACATTCATACCCCAATCGACACCAAATAAAAACTTGCCCGAAAGGACCATGACCAAAATTTGAATCACGCCAATGATCACAGCACAAATCAAGTTTGCAGCAAGAATTTGAAGCCTTGATTTTGGCGATACCATCATGCGGTCTAAAGTCCTTAGCCGCTTGTCTTCCAAAATGTCGCCCACAGTAAATAGCAGTGAGTACGTCACGAAGAAAAGTGTCATCCCAACGATGTAGTGCGACGCCATGCCTGCAGAAAATGCGTCATTCGTCTTGAAAATCGTGGTTTGGACTGATATAGGGCGTTTGCTGTTCCAGTGTTCATTAAATGTATTTCTAATTTGTTGACTCACTGCGATTTGATCGATTTGCACATCTTCTTCTCGAATAATCCGAGTCACTTCGTCAACAAGAAAATTTGTGTTGTTAAGAAGTGAAATTTCATTTTCCAAGATGCTCATCAACTGAAAACTTTCCACAGATTCTTTTAGCTGAATAATCTCAATGCCCTCATCTGACGAAGCGAACATCGGGTTAAAAATCAGAGCCATCTCGACATCTCGGCTTGTAACCATGGTCATTGCCTCATCATAACTTACAAGTTTTATGTTAAAGTTATAATTCGAGGAAAGCTTATTAATAATATTTGAAGCGTCCACGCTTTGATGGTCCTCAACTACAGCAAGTGTCGGCTTGTAGCTACCGCCCATAGAGTTCCCAAAAACGCCTGCGATAACCAAACTCATCGCAATCATGATTATATAAAGGCCTATATTGTCTTTCATAAGCCTAATCTTAAGCTTTAACAGTGCCCTCATAAGCCGACACCTCCTTTCTCTTAATAATGATGACCGCAAGCAATGTAAACACGGTCGCAATCAGACAGAGTATGCCATAATAAAGACCAAGACGATTCCATGTCGCATCTTGATACGTCTGAATGAACAAATCCAACACGACACCATTAAGTGCGAAATTCTTGAGTGTCATGAATATCTTTGGTAAAACTTCAATTGGAATATAACTGCCACCGATTAAAGCAAAGACATGTACAAGTACATTTTCAAACATGTTCGCAATCTTGTAGTTCTCAGCTGTTAGAGTGATGGAACTGATAAAAACACCTAGCCCACTTACAGCAAGTGAAGAGAAAAATATACCCACAATTACTTTAATAGGGTTATTCCAGTCCACTCTTAGCAGAAAAGTCGAATATAAAATCAATGCGCTCATTTGAAAAAAACAAAGGCTGACTGTCATAAAGAACTTTGCGGCCAAAACTTTACCATAGTGAACACCAGACACGACACCGCGATCGAGTGTTAGCATCTTTTTCTCATTTAAAAGTTCTCTACCAGTGTGACCCGCAGAATAAAGGATGAACATCGCCATCATCGCGATGGAATAATAAGTGAAACTCGAAATGTGTTTTTTTCCAGGAACCTGGTTCAATTTCACTTGTGTCCCATATGCACCTTGGATCTCCTCATTCATGACTGCTTCTATCTGACTAAAGAGAACATTTGGAGGCAAATAATTCGATCCAACTTCCAAAAAGACATTTTTGTTGACCACTCTTTTATTCATCGTATCAAAATAGCTGTTAAATATACTGGAAACGATTTGAGTTGAATAATTATAGTCTGGATGTCCAACGATTTCTATCTCAATGTTGTTTCTGTTTGGTAGTAAAAAATTTACATATTGATTAAAAATAAACCCTTCCGGCAAGATGACAAGTGCGGCGATCGATCCATTCTCCAGGGCTTCATAAGCGACCGCCTCAGACATGTTGGTTGCAGTCATGATGCGTTTTAAATAGTCATCTCCTAAGAAGGATTCAAAAAAAATCGACTCAAAATCCAACGACGCCGTCAAGTCACCCTCTGGCAGAGTTCCCATCATCTGATGTGCTGTTTCCATGAAGTTTGAGAGTTCTTCCTCACGATCATACTGTTTAACGATCCCTACCTTAATGGCATCCATTTTTCCCGGTTCTCCAAATGAACCAGAAAGTGCAAAACTCAGAATCGTCGTTAGAATGATGGGCATCAAAATAAAAATCATCAAACTTTTCTTATCTGAAAGGAGCACTTTAACATCTTTTACAAATAACTTCAATAGCATGACAAGCCTCCTAATCCCTTAATCCTCTACCCGTTAACTTCAAGAAAACCTGCTCGAGATTCGGCTTTGTCACATCAAACGATACA
The DNA here is from genome assembly GCA_003482695.1 of Clostridiales bacterium UBA8960. GTDB lineage: Bacteria > Bacillota > Clostridia > Peptostreptococcales > Acidaminobacteraceae > Fusibacter_C. Next base: position 3,066 of record DMYC01000024.1, on the reverse strand, counting down.
AGGCCAATATCCATACCTATTACCGACCGGATTATCTCCTTTTGTGCATCTCCGTTGCCTCCAGCGAGCAAGCTTATGCCACCGTCTTCAGTTTCACTGATTGCCATGACATGTTTAATTTGCTTAAGTTGATCCAAATACGGATGTGCATCCACGTCGAATTTAAGATGAATGGACGCGTGGCTCTGGGATTGTTCGATCAAAGATTCTTGGGTACCCGACGCGATAATCTTGCCATGGTCCATAATGTGGACGTTTTGGCAGATGGCCTCAACCTCCTCCATGTAATGGCTTGTGTATATCACAGTCATTCCTTGTTGGTTCAATAGCTTTACCGTGTCGAGTATATGGTTTCTTGACTGAGGGTCAATCCCGACAGTCGGCTCATCCATAATAATCATTTTGGGTTTATGCAAAAGAGCGACCCCAATATTGATTCGGCGCTTCATCCCTCCTGAATACTGGTCTATTCGATCTTTAAGACGGTCCTTAATACCGATGATTTCCGATATCTCTTCAATTCTATTCTTCAGCTGGACACCAACCAGACCATAAAGTCCGCCGAAATATTTTAAATTTTCATATCCTGATAACGTCTGATATAGTGCGATTTCTTGAGGCACATAACCTAAATGAGGTCTAATCCACTTAGGCTCTTTTACGATGTCTTTGCCCTCAAACAACAGTTCACCAGAAGATGGTTTATACAAAGTTGAAATCATCGAAATCGTCGTCGATTTACCCGCTCCATTTGGGCCGAGAAGACCAATAATCTGACCACTTGGAATGTCAAAAGATATATCGTCCACAGCCTTAATCTCTCCGAAGTTTTTCTTTAAGTGATTCACTTGTAAAATCATTGGGTCACGCTCCATTCCATCAATTTTTCTATTGGCAATATTTCTAATTGGTCTAACACGCTAAAGTCAAGCGTTTGGTTTTTCTCAATATTCCAGTGTGTCGTGTGGATTCGTATCGTCTGTGATTCGAATAGGTTTGTGAAGCCGTTTTTACTGATATACTCTAGGCCGATTTCAATTTGCTCATCAATGATGTACCCATCGAGATCCATATAGGCAACTTCTTCATATCTCGTAATTTTCATGGAACTGAAAACGGCATTTACGATTTTTTCAAATTCGCTTTCTGTCAAATCGACATCCATTTGGGCGATAGGCCATTCTTTAAAATAGTGAAGCAACTGCACTTGATTCGCCAAAATCACTTTTCTCAAAGTTTCAGTAAAGGTCTCAAGTTGCTCGGAAGTCGGTTTTACTGTAAACTTCGTCGCTTTCACTTCACCATCCTCATTTCGTACGATGGTTTTTTCACCTACAAAAATATTTTCTGACATCAGCATGGCGTTCCATTCTTTTCCGACATTTTTCATGAAAGCCTGCACATCAGCCGGTTCACTCATCATGTTAACCTGGCTTTCACTTATGGCATATAAACCACTCATGAATGGTACTTTAAGGTATAACGCATCTTTGTCCTTTTGATAAAGTTTTAAATCCATGCCCAAGCTATTTCCCAAATAATAGATGTCACTGATGCTCTGGCTTTTCGAATAGTCAAATCGACTTTCTATTATAACGCTGATTGTTTCAGGTATATCAATAGGTCCTAAATCTTCATTAAATCTGTTTTTGATCTGAACGTCGACTTTGCTGGTGCCTTTTGTGATGTTTTCCGTTTTTTCCAGTGCATCCATATAATCCTGATAGCCTTCTCCTGACATACAGCCCGTTAGGATTAAAAGGATAGCCAAAATAAGTGGCAGTAACTTGTGAATCATAATATCACCCCTTAAACAATTAATCATGTAACACTTTAGATTAAGTATAAAACGATGTTTGCCATCACACATCTGACATATGGCCAAAAAAAAGCATGACTTTTGTCATGCTTTAATTGTAAATTATTCTATCTCATTTTTGATCATCAATATCGCGAGTTGCGTTCGATCTCTTAGATCCAGCTTTTCCAAAATACTGGTCAGATGATTTTTCACGGTTCCTTCTGAAACAAACATTTCCGATGCGATTTCCTTGTTGCTTTGCCCCCGAGCAATTCGCCTTGCAATTTCGATTTCTCTCGTTGTCATTTTTTCAAGCACATTGTTCTTTTCCGCATCGCTACTTGATTTTAAATGCTTCAACAACTTTGATGCGGCGAGAGGTTCGATAATCGTTCCACCAGAAATGGACTTTCGAATGGCTTCCATGATCGTTTCTGGTGTCGCATCTTTTAAAAGATACCCACTGGCACCACACTTTAATGACTCATAGATTTCTTCGTCTTCCATAAAAGTCGTCAAGATGATGATGTGCGTTTCTGGATATTGTTTCTTAATGATTTCTGTCGCCTCAACACCATTCATGATTGGCATTCTGATATCCATGAGCATCACATCAGGGCGAATGTCTTTACATTTAAACAACGCCTCTTCACCATTCGCTGCCGTCCAAACGACCACGAGGTCCGATTGAGTGCCAATTATCATATTCAGTCCCTGTAAAATCAGTGGTTGATCATCCACTAGAGCGACTTTTATCATGAAGCCCTCCTATTATATGGCACTTTGATGATCGTGCGAAAACCATTGTCATCGCAATCAAAATCAACGTAGCCATCTATTCTTTTTATGCGTTCTTCAATAAACCTAAGCCCATTGCCCTTTTGAAAGTCTCCTGCGGTCTGCCCGTTGTCTTCGATTTTGAGTAAAATTTCACTTGATTCAAGCGACTGGACAGACACCCAAATGCGAGATGCATTGCTGTGTTTTACAGTGTTGGTGACGGACTCGATCACCGCTTTATATAGCGCGTCACTGACGGTTTCATCTATTGATTCATTAAAAAGGTGGTAGGTGAGTTTTACTGAAAGGCCTGTTTGCGACTCGAAAAGTGCAAGCTTCTTACTTAGCGATTCGTACAAGTTCTCATGCAGAATGACTTCTTTATGCGTGTTTACAAGCGACCTCATCGCCCTTAAAATTTCTCGCGCTTGGTCGATGGCCTTTTGAATCTCGTCCCCGGTCACTTCGGTTTCGATGGCACTTAT
>DMYC01000199.1:2942-5175 GCA_003482695.1 Clostridiales bacterium UBA8960 | reverse complement strand
TTGTCCAGAGTGTTCGAAGCCTATTTTAGATGTGAAAACGCGATGAATGTTCAAGGTGACGGAATCGGTCTTTATATTGCATTTGAAAGCATTAAAAAACTGGGTGGAACAATTGCTGTGAAGTCGAAGCTCGATATAGGCACTGAATTTACTGTCACTTTACCCATTAAGGTGGACATGGATGTTTAGAAGTCTGCTTTGGGCTATGGTGAAATGAATTGCTGCGATTTGAACAAAAAGCCGATCTCTTGATCAAAGAGGCCGGCTTTTTATTTCCTCTTGTGGTGCCAGACACCATTTGTGAAGTTCAACTTCACAAATGGTGTCTGACACCTACTGAGGAACTACCATATACCTTGCTGCCCTGGAGGAAACGCCAAAAAACGCTGCAATCTCAGCAACTGAGTAACCTTGACTATGCAGATAAATTGCGCATGATTTTCTTGAAGTGGTGCGCTCTGGCGTTCTCTTTTCAGACAATAAGACCTCGAGACGGGTTTTACTATAGTCAAAATGCGCAAATGCCGCTGACTTTATCGCTTCTTCTCGCCTTTTCTTGCGCTCAAGCTCGCTGAATTCGTGTGTGGTCGTATCTAGATGGCGATAGTCGACGACGCCTTCAGATAAGGCTTCATTGTAGATTTCATATGCCCTTCGAGGATCTAAATCCAGCTTTTCAAATAGTTGTGCCTTATTCATCAAGCATACTTCCTTCGTCACAACTTCATGATGGGCGCCCCACTTGTAATCACTCGGTTTTTTGACAATGCCAGCCTTCACAGGGTTATTGGCGATATAACTAATAAGACGCACGAAGTACCTCGCATCCTTAACTTCAAGTGCTGAATAGCGACCGCCAAAGATCGTCCCGACTCTTCCATATTTTTTATTATAATATTTGCTGTAGCACATATTGATCAACTTCATGATGGGTCCTATTTCATGATCAAGCATTTCGATAAGAAGATGGTAGTGATTGTCCATTAGGACATAGTAGAGCATGTAAAACGGCAATAGCGCATGGACTTCTTTGATCAAATCCACAAAGTACTGTTTATCGGCCTGATCTTCAAAAATAAACGTTTTGTTGTTTCCTCTTTGAATAATATGATAGATACCGTGTTTGTGATATTCTCTAAGCTTCCTGCTCATTTTCACCACCCGTTATAATACCACTTCCCGTTTGCTTTACAGGAAGCGATTCTCATAAACTCTAGTTTCGCCAAAGTTGAATCAATATTAATATTCGAAAAAATTAGCGAAAGGTCATCTCTGCTCATCGCTTTTTCTCTTAAAATTTTTGAAACAGGATGATTAATCATCATTTCAATATCCTGGTTTAGTGACATCGATAATTCGCCCAGAGATTTTTCTCTAATGAGCTGATTGTTTAACTCGCACCGTTTAGAATCGGTTGGCCCTAAAATGGTTGATGTTTTTTTATTAAATTTGATTCCATAGTCGATTACATTTGCAGATTTGCTTGTCGCATCCGCTTCTACCAAAACCAGTTCATCTGACCACATCGCTAAAAGGGCGTTTCTTTCTAAAAAACTGAGTCTATGTTGCTTGCTTAAAACCGAGAAAGGTGAAAGAATCGTCCCTTTACTAGCGGCCAGTTCCATAAGAGATGATTTTGATTTCGGGCTACACGTGTTCAATCCATGAGCAACAAATACATTTGCATGATAGTCTTTTTCAAGACAAAACACCAACGTTTTTTTCTCTATGCCATCTGATAACCCCGTGTTTATTATGGCGTCGCCCTGCGCTACCTTATCACATAATTGCTCGGTAAAATAATAGCCATGCGTGGACATTTTTCGTGTTCCCACCAACGCAACGGACTTTTTATAGTTGAGGCTGCCTTTATAATAGACCAGAATCGGCCACGGCAATTGACCAATGATGGGTTTATGTTTCATTAAATCGAATAGTGCTAAAGTTTTAATGTTATGTTTCTGATTGATTTCATAGATTTCTTTTGCTTTATCAAGCAGTGAGTCATCCGAAATTTTGTCTTTTAAATACTCAAAAATCGCCATGGGCGTGTCATGAAGATAGAGTAACGCCTTTTTCTGTGTGAGGGAAATGCTCTCGATTTCATTTAGCCAAATCAGGCAAATTTCTTGATTCAAACAACACCTCCAAGGTCTTTATCCAAATCTCGCGCAAACAAGGCAGTATGAATGTCCTCAAGCTCGATTTTTACAGATTCTCTTAAATCGGCTGA
>DMYC01000199.1:0-2878 GCA_003482695.1 Clostridiales bacterium UBA8960 | reverse complement strand
TATTTCGCAATCTCAGCGGCATCCATCTGTGAGTTTGTTCGAATGCGCTCGTTCTTGAATCTTTCACTTTGCATCGCTCTTGCTTTGGCTACTCGCATGCTCATTTGCTCAGATGTCACTTTTGATGAGTGCACACTGGTATCAAACAAATTAACTGGGGAAAGGTACTTTTGAATATCGATCCTGTCATAAATTGGACCAGAAATACGTTGTCTGTATTTTTTAATTTCAAATGGTGTGCATGAACACTTGGTTGAACCTAAGTAACCGCAAGGGCATGGATTCATGGCCGCAATTAGGATAAAGTTCGCAGGAAAAGTGTTGGTCTGTTTGACACGTGAGATCGTCACTTTTTTGTCTTCGAGGGGTTGACGTAGGGACTCAAGAGTTTGCCTAGTGAATTCGGGAAATTCATCAAGGAAAAGGACACCATTATGTGCAAGTGAGATTTCACCAGGCATGGCGTAGCTGCCGCCACCTATGATGGCGCTTGGGGAAGTATTGTAATGTGGTGAGCGAAAGGGTCTCGTGAGTTTTGACATGTCGTGCTTCAAGGTGCCTGCAACACTGTGAATCGCCATGACTTCAAGGGCTTCGTCTTCGCTTAGAGGTGGTAAAATAGTGGGCAACCGTTTTGATATCATCGATTTGCCACACCCTGGTGGTCCGATCATCAGCATATTATGGTTTCCTGCTGCGGCTAGTGCCACGTATTTTAGCATATGCTCATGCCCTTTGACATCGCTGTAATTCATTTTTAGCCTATTTTCTTGATGTGAAGATTCGACGACCATTTTGGTCTGATAGATTGATTTTTCTATCCACTTGATTACAGCTTCAATATTTTCAAATGCTAATAGCTCAATGTCTTTGACCATAGTGGCTTCCTTTAAACTGTTTAACGGCAACACCACCCGTTTAAACCCTCTCCTCTTGGCTTCCACAACCATTGGCAAAATACCTCTTGAGTTGTTTAACTCACCATTTAAATCAACTTCACCAATGAAAACAACCTCTTTTAAATTGAGATCTATGGGTTCGAGTTGTTTTGTTTCAAGCAAAAGACCTATGAGGATGGGCAAATCATAGGATGTTCCGGTTTTCTTGATTTCACTTGGTGCTAAATTGACAATGATCTTTTTTCTTGGGAATTTCATGTTCATGTGAACAAGTGCCGACTCTATGCGATCACGCGCTTCTTTTACTGCGACATCGCCAAGGCCAACGATATTCATCGTAAATGGCCCACCTAATACTTTTACTTGAACATCAACAACGTATCCTTCGATGCCGTTAATCCCTATCGTTTTAATTTGACTCGCCATATGGTAATAATTTCCTTTTTATTTGATTATATCCATATTTTCCCATTCTGTCAACTCGAACTTCACTTTCCTCACTAGGTGTCAGACACGCTTTGTGAAGTTCAACACTTGGCGCACATAAAAAAAAGATCCCTTTTTTCAAAGAGATCCGCTTTACATTATTAATTAACTTCCGTTTTGGTGTCTGACACGATTGCTTAGTTACATTTTGATTTCTACACCTGTTTTAAATATCTCGGTCACAATCCCTTCTGGGTTAAGCATATCCTCTTTAGTGAATGGTTGAGGCTGCAAATCAAGTGGAAATTCCATTGCTTTCAAAAATAAAAGTCTGAAGCTATCTATACGATCTAAGTTATCAAAATAGCTAGAAAATATTGCCAAGTCAATATCACTATTATCATCATAATTACCTTTAGCATAAGAACCAAACAGAATTGCCTTATCAATTGGTATAATTTTAGACACACTTTCAAGATAAGCGATAATTGTCTTTTCTACTTGTACTGGGATATTAGGCATGAAAAGACCTCCTTAGTCTTTGACACTATTTGAAATGCTTTCTCTTTATCTATTCGACTTGAGATGCGCTCTTTGTATGTAGGATATCTTTCAGAGATATAGTAGTACAAAAGATCAGCAAAGTATATCTTATTATCTAAAAGATAATCAACTTGATCTTTGATAAAATACTGATCATCTAACAACTTTGAAATAATCAACCAAATATTGTGCGTTCTTGGTGCTTCTATATCGTAATGAAGAACATATATTCCTTTAACCAATTTCTCGATCGATTGCTGACACATAAATGCGACATAAAGATAGCGACCTGAATTATACATAGCCTCCGCTGTTTTTAAATCATAGTCTGATATCTCTTTCCAATATTCATATTTGGCTTTACTATCCATAAAATCCTCAAAAGATATGACATAGTTTATTATACCATATATCAATATTTGTTTAATACAATGTTGAACTATTCTCTAAATCGATATTTAGAACATAAAAAGAAAGCGAACCTCTATTTAAAGAGATCCGCCTATTTCTATTAATCAGTTTTCGTTTTATTATCAGACACCATTACGGATTTAATATACAAGAACTCTGGGTCAATATCAGCACAATTACTCCACTCAACTGAGTCAAAGCTGACTCTTGCAGTGTTGAATAATTTTACATCTCTCAAACTCTTATAAATGCCTTTATCTAAATAAGGCTTCATATCGAAAATTCTTTCTTCACCGTTATCGAACATAAGTAATAGTTCATAATTGTCCATAACTTTTACGTCCTTAACCGTCTTCAGCATATAAGCCCTCCTACTTTAGCGGTTCAATCTTGAATGGTAATTCGCTGTTCATTGCAAGAGCCCAGTCTGCGAGCAACTCTTCATTTCTCAACTCAGCCCATGCCAATACCAACTTCAACTGCTTTTTGGGCAAATATCCATCTAACATCTCACAACTTCTGATATCTATGATTGCCTTATGCTCACCGTAATATGCATGAAAATGAGGTGGATTATGTTCTTCAGGAGCACAATACAT
>DMYC01000346.1 GCA_003482695.1 Clostridiales bacterium UBA8960 | reverse complement strand
CCCTAAAACCTTAAAACCTTAAAACCTTAAAACCTTAGAACATTGCAAGGTCGCCTTTCGGCTCCTTGTAAGGTTAGGGGCGGTTGTTTCAGCGTGATTGTTTGATGATTTTTGAACGTACATGGGTTATTTATATTAGCACTCGATCATTTTTTTAACCATCTGAGCTGGCTTTTTAGACTTTTCTAAGTCTTTATACGAATAATAGGGACCTTAGTCTATCAAATTTGATTGGCTAAGGTCCCATTTTGTCATTAGACGTACTCTTTTGCCTGTTTTCCAGTGATGTGTTCCACATCGATGGCGATGATGTGAGAACGCTTGCAGGCTTCTATTTCGCTGATTTTTGCGGCTTCTGGTTGGTCGCCAGAGTATTTATCCACGAGCACTTTGAATGCTTCAAACCACTCATCGCCTTCTACGATGCGCGCTTTGCCAAACGCGATTGCGCTTCTAAAATACGACGTGTATTCGCTGCTGACGATCGTGTCTTCATCGACGACGGCAAACGACACTTTAGGCTCAGCCATGATGGCATCGAGTTTGTGGCCAGATTTTGCACAGTGAAAATAGATTTTTTCATTATGGTAAACATAGTTCAGCGGCACTGCATACGGATAGCCGCCATCACCCAGGCAAGCCAAAATGCCGTTTGTGCATCTTTCCATCACCGCATTTAAAGCCTCTTCCGATAACAATTGCTTGTTGCGTCTCATTTCTCTAAACATGATTATTCTCACTCCTTATCAATAATGATGGCCTTCATGATAAAGTATAACATAAACTTGACCTATTGCAATTGCGCATTCAAACACGCATTTCCACTTTCCGTCTTGATGCTTTCGAGGAGGGCTTTTGCAGGGTCTGTCATGCCTTCACGCGGAATCATCACCCTCAGGTTTTCTATTGCATCCGCTTCCCATAAGATTTGAAAATCCATCCCGTCGATGGCCTGCTCGGTATGATGATGCCCAACGATATAGCATACCCGATCGATGATTTGACTTTGGTAACCCGCCGTCTCGAGGATTTCCCTTGCAATCGCTGGCCCCTCGATTTCCTGATATTTGCCTTCCATGGAACCGTGCACTTCAAATGCCTTTAGAGCGCCAATATCATGGAGAATGGCTGCAAGCATGGTCTGCTCACAGATCGATTCAGAAACATTCTCCTGATTCATGATCATTTTCGCATTTTCAAGTACCCTTAGCGTATGTGTCACACCACTTGGCACGGTCTTAAACACTTGCGTCATCGCTTCGATGACCTGTTTGATGCCTTCACTATAATACTGCGTACATTTCATATTGATAAAGCCCGTCCTTTTTAAATCCGACTTTTTGTGCAAATCCGGTTAACGTGGCGCTATTCGGGAAGCTCATCATCATTTTATCCAGCTTGAGCGTTCGTTTTGCATGATGAAGAAGTGCGAGTGCATGCCCATTATATCGATGCGCCTTATGCGTCCATAACTGATAGATCTTGCCTCTATCGTCTATCGCAACGTAGCTGACGATCTGATCGTTTGTGTGAATCGCAAAGACGCGCACGTTGTCGAGCTGTGAAATATAGTCTGAGTCATTTTGCCAGTTCATGTGCACATCCCCTAGTATCGAGTCTAGAGTGTGCAAGTCCTCTTTTTCCACCTCGAAGATTTTTGGACTTACCAGTGGTTCTGTCTTGAGGTTCTCGGTTTCGGCTGAGAAGTAATCGAGCAGATAGACGATGCTGTAGCCGATATTTTTATAAAACTGTATGGCGCGATCATTGCCGCCAATAACCTCGAGCATGATCTGCTTACATCCGTTATCCAAAGCCATCTGCTTATGCATGCGCATGAGTTCTTGACTGATGCCCTTTCCTCTAAACTCCGGCACCACGCAAAGGCCGCCGCAGCGCATGGTTTTTGCACCACCATCAAATGCTTTGATGCCACCCATGACCAGACCCACGGGCTCCGAACCATCATAGGCGATGACGGCGAGATCATAGGTGTTGGCTTCGGGGCCGAAAAAACGTTTAAAGAAAACGTCCTCCGGGATATCCACCTTCATGATATAGTCGATGAATCCCGCGTGAAATGCCTTGTGAATGTCTTTTTTGTCTGTTTCCGTTCCAAGCTTATAGGTGATCATTTTTATGCCCTCCCTGTTATTTTGGTCATGATCATATCTACATAAATGTCTATACTCGCGTCAGAGAGATCAACCCCCATAATGGCGTGCGTGTGCATCATGCCATCGAGAGTCGACAAGATCACATACACCATGCTGTCTAGGTCTTTTATCGGTTTAAACTCGCCCCGTTTGACGCCTAACTCAAGAATGCGCCTTAGGTCTTTGTTGAAGTGCGCATAGCGCATCTTCGCTTCTTCGTTGAGTTTGGGGTCTCTCGATACGGTCGCCCAGAATTCAAATGAGAACTTGGCTGTCATGAGGTGCTTTTCTTCTCGAAGGCTAAGCAGCACCGCTTTAAAATAGGCCTCAAGAAATGCTTCGATTCCGTCATCTTTGGGAATCGACTCCAGAAGTGCCCTTCTTGAAGTTAAGCGCAATGCGGCGATTTCAAGGAATATTTCTTCTTTGCTTTTATAGTAGTTGTAGATGCCACCTTTGCTCGTTCCAGCTGCGTTTGCGATATCGTCTATG
>DMYC01000154.1 GCA_003482695.1 Clostridiales bacterium UBA8960 | reverse complement strand
GATCGAGCATGCCGTTGATGATCAGAATCGTTTGCCCAAAGGCTAAGATCGTACCCACTGCTATTTGGCGAGAAATATTTGATAGATTACCGATGGTCGCAAAGTTCTCATTGGCTAACATACTCACAAAAAACAGTGCAAGCAATACAAAATAGATACTAAATGTCCCCATCATATTCGATTTTTTAAGCTTTTCAATATAAGTCTTCATAACCAATCTCCTAATTCATTTGTTTTGTGCTTGTGGCGAGTCTCATGATGTTTTCCTGAGAAAAATCCGATTTGTCCAGTATTCCCATCACTTCCCCTTTTGCCATGACGACGATTCTGTCGCACATGCCTATCAGCTCAGGAAGCTCAGAAGAAACCATGATGACACTTTTTCCCTCCGACACGAGGTCTGAAATCAGTTTGTAGATTTCGTATTTCGCACCAACATCGATGCCTCTAGTGGGTTCATCAACGATAAAGACTTCTGGATCGGTGATGAGCCATTTTGCGAGTAAAACTTTCTGCTGGTTACCGCCACTAAGCGATGAAATAGCCGTTTCATAGGTTGGCGTTTTGACTTTCATTTTGTCACAATAATATTTTACTGAATCAAATTCCTCTTTGGCGTGCAACTTGCCTTTGTAGATGAACTTGCTTAAATTTGTTATGCTTATGTTTTCTCTAACGCTTCTGACAGGAAGAATGCCATATCGACGTCTGTCTTCAGTGAGCATGACCACTTTTTGATCGATGCTGTCTTTGACATTTCGAATTTTTACAGGTTTTCCATGCATCGTTATTTTGCCAGAGCGAACCGGATCGAGACCGAAAATCGCACGCATGACTTCTGTTCGACCAGCCCCCATCAACCCTGCAAATCCAATAATCTCTCCTTTTCTTAAATCAAAGGATACCTCTTTAAACTTCATCCCGCAGAGTTGTTCAACTGATAAAATGGATTCGCCGATTGGAACCGTTATCTTCGGAAAGTCGTTTCCAAGTTTGCGACCGACCATGAGCGATATGACAGTATCGATATCGAGTGCCTCTTTTGGCTTTGAGTCGATCACTTTTCCATCTCTGAAAACCGTAATATCGTCAGCAATTTTAAAAATCTCGTCCATTTTGTGTGAGATGTATATAATGGCTGCACCTCGCGACTTTAGCTCGAAAATTTTCCTAAAGAGCACATCCACTTCCTTTTGTGTGATGGCAGACGTTGGCTCATCCATAATGATAATGTCCGACTGATATGAAATCGCTTTAAGAATTTCAAGCATCTGTATGTCGGAAACGGTTAAATCCTTAAGGCGTGTATCGGGCTTGTAGTTGAGGTTTTCTGCTCTGAGGAGTTCAAGTGTTCGCTTTCTAATTTCTGGCCAGTCCACTTTGCCAAACTTGTCCTTTGGCCAGTTACCCACGAATAGACTTTCTTCAATCGTCATTTCAGGTATGAAGTTGAGTTCCTGAAAAATCATGGAAATTCCCAAATGCCTAGCTTGAATTGGATTTTTGATTTTGACTTCTTTGCCATCTATCAGAATTTGACCGGAATCGGGTTGATAGATTCCGTTGATGATTTTCATCAAAGTAGATTTTCCTGCGCCATTTTCTCCGCAGAGTACGTGAACAGTCCCCTTACGCACCGAAAACTCAATCTTGTCGAGCGCCTTAACGCCAGGGAACGATTTTTCGATGTTAGAAACTCTCAGTTTGACATCATGATTCATGATGATGACCCTCCTTTGTGTCTTAACATGTACTCATAATAAAACAAAATCGAGGGACATATAATGCCCTCGATTAATAAGATTTAACACAATATTATGATTTTTTTAGAACACACCTTGTTTTTTTGTGCGTTTTTGCACGCGATTCACATCGCTTTGCACTATATTAACATTACTAAACCTCATCATGGTTTTTTTCAACTTGTTCCTTATACTCAGTCGTTGTCAGTCCGGTCATTTTTTTGAACACACGGCTGAAATACTGTTGATTTGAATAACCGACTAGCTCAAAAACATCTTTGCTACTGACCGTTGGGTTTAGAAGCAATTGTTTCGCTTTGTCGATGCGTATCTGGTTGATGAAAGTCGACAAGTTTTGTCCTGTCTCTTTCTTAAACAAACTACAGACGTATTGTTTCGATAAATTCACGACCTTGGCCACATCTTCAAGCGAAATGTTCTGATCGTAATTGTGCTCCACAAAATTGATGGCACGCATGATCACGTGTTTTGATTGATTGTGCCTGATATACTTAAGCTCGTTGATGACACTGCTTAAGACACTTGCCAAAAGCTCATTCAGCGCGTCCATGTGCATGGTTTTAGACACCGCATCATGCATGCCGCTATAGTTAAATACGGCACCTTGAGCATCAAAAGCATATTTGAAGACGCTGTAAAGTTCACCCAGTATCTGCGTCATTAAGTGTTTTAGAAGCCTCGGAGGGTAGTGTTTGTCTTTGAACAGTGCAGTTGTTTCATAGAGAATCGCCAGTGTCCCCTCTTTATCCTCTTGTCCGATGCGTTCCACCAGCCTGCTGAGCGTATCCGTCTTAATTTCTCGAATATGGCAGTGTGCTATTTTGACATGCTCTGCGTTTTCAATGTAAACCTGATTTCGCGGCACATAAAAAAACATCGCAACACGTTCCATCAGTTTCTCATGATATGTGTTCAGCTCACTTAACTGCTCAAAGGCATTTGTGTAAATCAAGTTGATGGCAATGCCAAAGTATTGAACCACACCATTTTGTATGGTATTTGCAATTCGGTTTAGCATAGTCAAAGTAAGATCAGGACCGGATAGTAAAAAAAGATGCTCATCCATATAGCCGTTATACAAATAAGATACGCCGCGTTCGTTTAAATGGTCAATGATGAGGTTGAGCGTCGTTTCACTGATTGATTTGCTTTTGCTTTGGTTGTTTATCTTATTTTGCAAAAAAATGAACGCATATTTTGACTGGGACGCCTCAAACCCTTGAGCTTCAAAACGCTCTAGAAGTGCAGGGTCCATATCGAATTTGACTTTGATAAGGTCATTGAGCAAAGACCGTTTGACGGCGTTGACGTTCATCGTCTTCACGGCGCCACTTGGTTGCGCCACTAGCGAATCGTCCAATTCTTTTTTAAATTTTTCCATAAGGGCGATCAATTCGTCATCTACGATTTCAGATTTCAACATGTAATCGCTTGCGCCATTTTTTAGTGCAGTTCTTGCATACTGAAATTCATCGTAGCATGTCAGAACAAGTATTTTAGTATGTTTAGAGTCTTTATGAATTTTATCAGTTAGCCAAAGACCGTCTTGTTTTGGCATTTTGATATCGGTTATAACCACATCGGGCTCAAGTTTTAAATATTGGGCATAACCCTGCTCGCCATTTGAGGCTTCTCCAACTACAGTAAAGCCGATGGCTTCCCAATCGATCGTATTTTTAAGACCGATGCGTACGAGCACTTCATCATCGACGATGAGGACTTTAAACATGGCGCTCTCCTTCCAGATTAACAGGCAATCTTACAATTACAGTAGTGCCTTCCCCTTCTCTTGTCAAGAGGTCGATGCCATATGCATCGCCACAAAAGAGCTTGATGCGTTGACTGGTATTGTTAAGGCCGGCTTTGCTCATTTTCTTTCCAGCAGCGAGATCAAACGCAATTTGAGAAGCGACATTCTCTGGGATACCTGGACCGTTATCGGAAAGCTTGATGGTCAGCATATCCCCATCAGCATGTGCAGCCACAGTTATCTTTAGGGATTCACTTGATTCCATGCCGTAAATGATGCTGTTCTCGATAATCGGTTGAAGAATTAATTTTGGTATTTGAGCCTGTTCAACACTTTCATCGATTTCGTAAAGGATTTCAAAATCTTCATTGAAACGCAACTTTTGTATGACGATGTAGTTTTGAATATACTCGATTTCTTCTTTTAGCGTTATAAAATCGGTGCTGATGTTGATGCTGATTCTCAGGAGTTTGACTAGAGCGACGATCGCGTTGCTGACACTGGTTGCACCTTGAATTTTCGCCATCCACTTGATGGTGTTTAGCGTGTTATAGAGAAAATGAGGATTGATTTGCGCATGTAAAGCTTCTAGCTCAACTTCTCGCTTCATCCGCTCTTCTTCAACCAGTCGGTCAATGAGTTGTTCCATCTCCATAATCATCGTGTTTACACTTTCGCTCAGCTGGTGCATTTCATTTTTAGTATGCACCTCTGTGCGAACGGTTAGATCCCCTTTTTCAACGCGTTTAAGATCTCGGATGATTTTAAGCATTGGATCTGTATATTGAATAGACATCATAATGAGAAGGATCATCATCAAAATGGCATAAACAGCGCCACTTAGTAAAAAAATGGATTGAATGAGGTAGATTTCTCCGTAAAGTTCCTCTTTTGAGATGGTTTGAACCACATGCCAACCGTTCGTTTTAAGCGTGCTGAAAAAAGCGATCTTCTCGTCCCCTTCTTTCGTTTGATAGGTGAATGCATTGCTGTTTTCATCCAGACTTAAAACCGCTTCTGAATAAGGCTGATCCATTATTGAAAATCCGATATTGCGCTCATCTGAATGGCTCACGATGTACCCTTGTTCATCGATGATCGTGACATCACCACCTGTTGATAGAAGGTTCTCATACGCTTGCTCCAGCAAGACTTCTTCGATGTCGACAACTAAAGTGCCATAGTTTTCAAGTGTATTGAAGTCGATGATGTTTCTCACGACTGAAAAATAATATCTCGAAGAAATGCCCGACAAGATTCGAATATTTTGCTGAACGGTAGGCAGCCATAAAGGTTTGCTGTCACTCTGATTTTTAACCATCTGCTGGATGGAAATAAGGGGCGTCGTCTTGTTGGTGCCTATGGCGTATGTGCCTGAAGCCGTGATTAGCGAGATGCCATCAATATCGTTTCTCGAAGCGAGAAACCCACGCAGCGCCTCATCGATTTCTTTGTCTGTCGTCGTAGGCGAACTAATGAGTTCAAGGAAACTGCGGTTTGCTAGAATGCTGATGGTATAATCTTGAATATCACTTAGCAGATAATCAATTTTGTCAGTGGTTTCCTTAATCGATTGAATCGCCACACTGCTGTATTTCTCATTGAATATTTCTTCGATGGTTCCAGCGAGTAAGAATCCGATGAAACCAACAGGGATGAGTATCAGTAAAATGACGACCATCACGAGCTGGAAGCGCAGACTGTTATAGAATTTTATCCTTTGCATGCGCTCACCTCTTTTGCATGATGTCTTGATAGATTCGAGTGGCTGTTTCAGTCGGGTCTATGTCGTTCGCAACCATATCGTGAAGGCGGCTTGTAAGAATCTTTTCGATGGCATAAAAATGTTTCAGTTTAGGCCTTAGATAAATATTCTCAGGCAGCCAAGCCGTTAAGACCGTGTCTATCTGCGGGCGAGACGCTCTGAAAAAAGGATCGATGGCTTCATACGCCGATTTTATGGTCGGGAGTGCACCCCCTGTGGGTTCAGTCAATATTCTAAGTTGCATTTCTTTTGATGTAGCCCAAGTGATGAAGAACCATGCGGCTTCTTTTTCGATATCTGTTGCATATTTGTTGATGCCTATGCCAGAACCCCCGTATATGTTTGCACTTCTGACGTCGCCATAAGGCAATATGGCAGTCCCAATATTATTTCTGACCCTAAAATTGGGTGAGGTGTTTAGAGCGGCATAATTTTCATCCCAATTGAGCATCATGGCAATATCGCCACGTCTAAAGGCATCTGCAGAATCTTCCCAGTTCCAGTTGACGCTTTCTGGTGCAGCGACGGCTATTGCGCGTTTATATTGTTCTAAAGACTTGATGAATACATCACTTAAGACATCAAGCGCTTCAAATTGCTCAAGACCCAGTGTGTTTATTTTTGCGTCATTAAAGTAATCACCGCCATTTGATGCCAACAGGTTTGAAAATTCACAAAAAATCGAGTTGTGGTCTTGTGCCATATGTCCACTGCCGTACTCGACGATCTCATTTGGCACATACGTATCGATCCATTCTGAAACCTCTATGAATCGTTCCCATGTAAACTCTGTGGTCCCAGGTGTCCAGTCATAACCCTTAGCGCGCATAAAAGCCTCTAGGAAATCTCTAAACACATCTTTTCGATAATAAAGGACCATCGTCGTAGAATCGAATGGAATGGCATACAGTTGATCCTTTGTTTCAAAATATGAGGTCACTTCAAGCTGTTCCTCAAAAAAATCGCTCATTTCAACTTGTAGACGAGGCAACTCATCATGATTCAAATAGGGGTTTAATATTTCAAGATCATCGTGAAATCGATTTAACGTTTGATATGGATCACAGTAAATCAGTTGGTAGTCCCCAGCTTTTGAGATGAAATCCAAATTGATTTTTTGGATGAAAGTGTCAAAGTCCGTTGGGCGAATTTTGATGTTGATGCCTGTCAGTTTTGTAAATTCTTCGGTCTCCAATGAAAGGACGTTTGCATTTAAATTATTCTCAACGATAAAGTTAAGCGTCACACCTTCATATTTTCTTATGTCAAACCCTTTCGGAAAAACGAAATGCTCAAAAGACGGATCCGAAAGCGATACAACTTGTGGCGTATCAGGGATTTCAGTTTGCTTGTTGAGTAGCAACTGACTTTGATTCAGCAAGATGGCTGTCATGATGATGACAAGTACGATTAATACCATAAGTATGAATTGCGTTTTTTTCATGCGGGTTCCTCCTGCGACGTCATGTTAAAAATTATAGTATCATAGACAGATGATGAATTAAAGGCAAAAAAAAGAAGGCGACCGAAATGAATCGCCTTCTTTTTACGATTATTTATATTTCCACGGTATCTGCAACCATACGCACAAGATTGCACGAAAGGTCGGACACTCTTTCCAGATTGTTCACGATCTCGAGATAATAAATGCCAGCTTCAGTGCTGCAGATGTTTGAATTTAGACGTTCAAAGTGGTCATGTCGCGCTTTTTTCTGAAGAATATCCATCTCTTCTTCAATTTTAATGACGTCTTTTATCAGATCAACATTGGGTTGATCAATTACTTGAAGTGCCTTTTGATAGGTTTCTTTAGTCTTGTTGTACATAATGAGCAGTGCTTGCTTTGAACCTTCTGAAAACGCAATATTTTTGTCGTCCATTTGAACGATTAATTCAGCGATGTTATCCGCATGATCACCAACGCGTTCAATATCGTTGATGTTGTTGAATAAGCCATCTATATATCTTCGATCCGTTTCAAGGAGATCTTTGCTGGATAGTTTTACGAGAAATTCTGTGATGAGTGTTTCAAGCGCATTTACATCTCTTTCATACACAAACGTTTTCTTTACCTTTTCTATTTGACCTTCAAAATAGCCGTCCATTGCGCAAGTTAAACTGTTCAGGGCGACCTCACCCATGTTGACGGTTTCATTGATGACGCTTTTTATGGCGATAGTAGGCGTTTCGAGGATGCGTTCATCGATAAATTTTGTGAGTTTGACGCTTGCTTCTTCTCCACGATCAGGAATC
>DMYC01000411.1 GCA_003482695.1 Clostridiales bacterium UBA8960 | reverse complement strand
CCGCCAAACAAAGCAAAGATAAAGTGGATTTGGAATGACGAATGCTTTATAATACTCCTAGAGATAAAAGGGATGTGTTAAGCGCAGTCCACTAAGGAGTGACAGAATGAAACAGACAGGCAGAGGGGTTGCGATTTTTTGTGTAGTGATGGCAGCGATATTATGGAGCACTGGTGGCTTACTCATCAAGTGGGTCGATTGGAATCCAATTGCGATCGCTGGGATTCGAAGTGGCATATCAAGTATGGTGATGCTCGGGTTTTGGTGGATGCTTACTAAGAGGTTTCCTAAAAAACCCGACAAATTCGTTTTGCTGGCGGCATTCAATTATGTTGTTCTTGTGATGCTGTTTGTCAGTGCAAATAAATTGACGACTTCGGCCAATGCGATTTTGCTTCAGTTTACCGCGCCAGCGTGGGCCATGCTCATTGGTGCATGGTTTTTTAAAGAGACGTTTCATAAAAAAGACGTCATAACAGTCATCGTCGTGTTTGCAGGGATGATCCTCTTTTTCATAGGCGACATAGACGGCGGTGGTCTTATAGGCAATATATTGGCGGTGCTCAGTGGCATTTCCATGGCGCTGCTCATCATCACGCTTAAGAAAGTGAAAAACCATAAGCCACTTGAAGTCGTTTTTTGGGGCAACTTTTTTACGTTTTTCGTTGGATTGCCATTTTACTTCAGCCTTTCATTTACGGGAACAAACTTAGTTGGAATCATACTGCTTGGCGTGTTTCAATTGGGCCTATCCTATATATTTTTCACAAAAGGCATCCAAAACGTATCCGTACTTGAAGGGATATTGATACCAGTCATTGAACCGTTGCTTAACCCTATATGGGTGTTCATGGGAACGGGTGAAAAACCCTCCCAGTTCGCACTTGTGGGCGGCGTTGTCGTACTTGCGGCAGTCATCTATCATAGTGTCAGTGAGGCTAAGTAAATGGGTGAGTATGCTGAAATGACGCAAGCAATCATCGAAACAGTTAAACGGATTCCCTATGGGCATGTGGCCAGTTATGGCATGGTGGCACTGATTTCAGGTTATCCGAACGGCGCAAGGCAGGTTGTCAGAGTGCTAAGCACTTTGTCCACCAAGGAACAGTTGCCCTGGCATCNNTAAAAAAGGCGAAATTGCCCTTAGAGGTGAAGGCGAATGCGAACAAATCACCCGCTTGCTTAGTGAAGGTGTGAATTTTATAAGTGTGGGCAAAGTGGATCCAAGACATTTTTTTGACTTTAAGACATAAAATATAGGGCACTTCATCGTATGAATCACTCGATGAAGTGCCCTTTATTTGTATTACACGTTGAATCTGAACAATATCACATCACCATCGCTAATGACGTACTCTTTGCCTTCAAGTCTTACTTTTCCAGCTTCTTTTGCCGATGCCATCGACCCATATTTGACGAGATCATCAAATGCGATTGTCTCTGCGCGGATGAAACCTCTTTCGATGTCTGAGTGAATTTTGCCTCCAGCTTGAGGCGCTTTAGTGCCTCTTCTAATATCCCAAGCACGAACCTCTTGCGGTCCAGCCGTTAGGAAACTAATAAGGTCAAGCAGGTGGTAGCTTGAACGAATCAACTGATCGAGGCCTGATTCTTTTAGCCCAAGCTCTTCGAGAAAAGCTTGTCGATCTTCATCATCAAGTTCAGCGATTTCTTGCTCTACTTTGCCACAGATCACAACAACTTCAGCATTTTCTGATTCAGCAAACGCTTTAACCGCTTTTACATGTTCGTTTTCGATACCGTCGACGACATCTTCTTCAGAAACGTTTGCACAATATATGATGGGTTTAAATGAAAGTAGATTAAGGGATTTAACAAATTCACGTTCTTCTTCTGTGAGGGATAAAGTTCTGGCCGAAAGACCTTCGTCAAGCACTTTCTTGATATGCTCAAGCATTTCGAGTTCGTGCCCCAATGTTTTATCACTCTTGGACTGTTTGATCGTCTTTGCGATGCGTCTTTCCAATATCTCTGAATCCGACAGGATGAGCTCTAAATTAATCGTCTCAATATCGCTTAATGGACCGATTTTACCTTCCACGTGCACGACGTTTTCATCTTCAAAACATCTGACGACATGGACAATCGCTGCAACTTCTCTGATATGGCTCAAGAACTGGTTGCCGAGACCTTCGCCTTTAGAAGCGCCTCTTACAAGTCCAGCAATATCATAAAACTCAATGGCTGTATTGACGATTTTTTTAGAATCATACATGTCACGAAGGACATTTAGTCTTTTGTCGGGTACAGAAACGACACCCACATTTGGTTCTATCGTACAAAACGGATAGTTTGCACTCTCTGCGCCAGCTTTAGTAATCGCATTAAACAATGTACTTTTTCCTACATTTGGTAAACCTACTATACCTAATTTCATTTGATCCCTTCCTTACTATATCTTCAATTATTCGTTATCTAGTCACATCAAAACATTATAACGTATTAACAATACAAAGTAAATAAGATATAATGTCTTTGTACAAACTCTAAATAGGATGTGAACGGATGATTAATCGTACAACTAAAATTTCATTAAACAAAGGTGTAAACCTTCATATGCTTCACTCAGAAAAATTTAAAACCGTTTTAATCGGACTATACATCAAAAGACCGCTTAATCGTGCAGAAGTATCATTAAACGCACTTTTGTCGCGTGTTATCGACAAGGCGACGGCAAATATACCGACGTCCAGGGAACTCAATCAAGCATTTGAAACATTATATGGGTCTTTAATTGTATCTGATGTCCATAAATATGGTGAAAAGCAGATGATTCAGCTTAAAATTCAAGTTCCTGGTGAAAAGTACATTGGCACAACAAATTTGTATAAGCAGATCCTAGAACTTCTAAACGATATGATCAACCATCCGAGAGTTGTGGATGGAGGTTTTGACCCAGAGGTGGTGGCGAGAGAAAAAGAGGGCTTGATTTCAGAAATTGAGCTGAGAAAAGATCATAAAGACAGTTGGGCGATGAGTTGTTGCCTCGAAACCATGTGTAAGGACGAACTTTATCGCATCCATGAGTTTGGAAGCGTAGAAGATGTTTCGAAGATTACGCCTGTCGACCTATATGAACATTTAAAAGCCATTATCATGAGCTCTGAAATTGACATTTGCATCATAGGTGATTTTGATGAAGATGAAATGATCCATGTGGTCCAGCAAACACTTACGTTTGAGCGTGGTGACATCACGCCGCTCATTCGTGAAAAAATCTATTTTGAACCTGTTGCAGTCACTTATTTCGATGAGCCACATGAGTTGACTCAAGGTAAAATGTGTTTAGGTTATAGAGTCAATGTGCCTTATGAATCTCCGCTCTATACCGCAGTTCTTGTTGCGAGTGTCATTTTAGGTGGCGGTGGAAGTTCGAGATTCTTCAAAGTGATTCGTGAGCGCGAAGGCTTATGCTACACCATCTATTCCAGACTCGAAAAATTCAAATCCATTATGCTTGTATATGCAGGTGTCGATTTTGAAAATTTCGATAAAACAGAGCAGTTGGTTGAAGCGCAAATTCAAGAGGTGAGAAGCGGGAATATAAGCGATGAAGAACTTGACATCGCTAAAAAAACGGTTATATCCAATATCCGTTCCATTTCAGATTATCCGAATTCATATATCAACTATTACTACAACTTATTGGTTTCTGAGAGAGACATTGATGATGAAGGGTATATTGAGCGTATTAAAGCCGTAACGAAAGAAGATATCGTAGAGGCACTAAAGAACATGAAGCTGGATACGGTCGCAAGGCTGATTAAGGAGGAAAACCATGACGAATCACATTGAAACGCGTCATTATATAGGTGAAAC
>DMYC01000235.1:2762-2947 GCA_003482695.1 Clostridiales bacterium UBA8960 | reverse complement strand
CTTGGTACGGGTGTATTCTTCTCTGTTATCATGATGTTCCCACAAGTGCGTTTAATTAAAGATATGGTGAAGCACTTGTTTGCTGGCGGCGATTCTGAATCTGGCGTAACTTCATTCCAGAGTTTCGCGATGGCACTTGGTGGTCGTGTTGGTACTGGTAATATCGCTGGTGTTGCTTCAGCTAT
>DMYC01000235.1:0-2637 GCA_003482695.1 Clostridiales bacterium UBA8960 | reverse complement strand
CCTTTCGCTTACATCTTTGCAGTTTCTGCAATTGTTGGCGTTGGTTTCTTCTTACCTGGTATTCAAGCAAACAGTATAGCTACATCGATGAATCAAGCGTTCGGTCTTCCAACTTGGTTGACAGGACTTGCTGTTGCTGGTCTTTTGGGAACTGTTATTTTCGGTGGTGTTAAGCGTATTGGTAAAGTTGCTGAAATCATCGTTCCTTTCATGGCAATTGGTTACATCATCATCGCTTTAATCGTTATCATTTTCAACCTTGATAAAGTTCCTGGCGTTTTCGCTTTGATCTTCGAACATGCTTTTAGCGCAAGAGCGGCTACAGGTGCTGTAATCGGTCAAGCAATCATGTGGGGCGTTAAGCGTGGTATCTACTCTAATGAAGCGGGTCAAGGTACTGGTCCTATGGCTGCTGCAGCTGCTGAAGTTAGCCACCCTGCAAAACAAGGTTTGGTTCAAGCATTCTCTGTTTACGTTGACACATTATTCGTATGTTCTGCAACTGCATTCATGGTTCTTATCATGGGTACGTACAACATTTACGATGAAGCAGGTAACGTATTAGTTGAAAACATGGCTGGCGTTAGACCTGGTCCTGTTTACACTCAAAGAGCTGTAGATGCATTCTTCCCTGGTGATGGTTTTGGTAGCGTATTCGTTGCGATTGCACTTTTCTTCTTTGCATTCTCGACATTACTTGCTTACTACTACTACACAGAAGTAAACGTTGCATATCTTGCTAGAAAAGTTAAGAACCACAAATTGGTATTTAATGTTGCTCGTGTTACGCTTTTGGTTATGACATTTGTTGGATCGATCAATACAGCTGGTGCTGTTTGGGATTTAGGTGACGTTGGTGTTGGTGTCATGGCGTGGTTGAACATCGCTGCGATATTACTTTTAACTAAGACGGGTGTATTGACACTTAAAGACTATGAAGCTCAAAAGAAACTTGGCAAAGATCCAATATTTGATCCAGTTGCGCTTGGCATCAAAAATGCTGACCTTTGGATGACGATTAAAAAGAAATACGAGAAGTAGAAAAGTAATAAGCCCGTCCCATTTAGTTGGGGCGGGTTTTTTTAGCTTTTTATAAAACACTTTAGCTTATTGCGTTTGAAACCCTTGATTATGGCAATATATATAATACATCAGATAAAAGGAGGCGTTTTTATGTCAAATATGAGCATGATATTACCTTATAGAAAAAAAGGAACACAAATTCAATTTTTAGTTAAAAGTGCATTTATCCCAGGTTGGGATCAGCATCCGGATTTGTGTGGCATCGCATCAAATGTATCAAATGACATGTTTGAAAACGCCATCATGGAGACTTTAAAGCAAGAGACGGGTGTAAACGTTGAGGCGGACTCGCTTATAAGGTTAGGTGTATGTGCTATCAAACGTAGCAGTGACCATATATGCTATTTGTATTCAGTGGATTTAACGAAGAAACTAGATGTGACACAAGACTTAAATGAGGCGTTTTCATGGATTGATGATGACAAGATGATGGAGAGCATTGACCCTCAGCTGTTGGCTTGTTATGCTAAACTAAAGTTTTTAGTGCTATAAGTAAAGCCTGCCCAATGACGATTCAATCGTAATGGGCAGGCTTTTTCATTTAATCAATTGATTTGCCATTAAGCAGCATTTCTACTTCCTTATAGTTTGGAATGATGCTGCCTAGCAGCCTCCAGAACGATCGGTCATGGTTTAAATGAACCATGTGGCACATTTCATGCACCACGACATAGTTGATCGCCACAGGCGATTTTGACGCCAACAGGTAGTTGAAAGCGAGTACCCTGTCTTGATTGCATGAGCCCCATTTGTTGATGCTGCGATCAATCACTATTTTCTTCGGTTTTGTTTTGAAGTGGACTTGATTTTTTTTAACGCATTTTTCTATGATGGCTTTGGATTGTCTAAATAAAAAAGCGTGATAGGCCTCGCTAATGGCAGTGGGGTAATTTTCATTCGCCATAAAGGTGTCTACATGAGAGACCACCATTAAAAGTGATTCCCCTATGCGCTCTATTCTAGATTTGCCTTCCAACTCATCGGTTATGACGAACTCGATTTTTTCACCTTGGAAATACCCAAAAATATTTGAATGGGCTTGCATCTCAATTAAGCCTCATTTGTTATGAATGGTTTGACCATCATGTCATCACCATAAATCGCATAGCCGTTATAACCTGCACGGTCGAGCTGCTGAAGCTGCTTTCCGAGTTTTTTCTTTTGCTTATAGATCGACACGACAGAGTAAATCTCACGCATGGACATTGCCGTTTTCACGACATCCGATAAAGACTTGGATTCATCATATAAAAGGGCGATTTTCACTTCAGTATGCGTTATTTTTTCCTCTGAGAGCAAAAGGTCGACGATGCGCTCAAAACCAATCGAAAAGCCGACTGCTGGCACATCTATACCAGAAATCTTGCCGATCATCTTATCATAACGCCCGCCACCTGCGACAGAATAGCCTAAGTCACCATAGGTGATTTCAAAAATAGTGCTTGTATAGTAACCCATTCCTCGCACTAAAGTATAGTCAAACTCAATCTTGAACTGGTCTTCTATGGACTCGATGACGTCCATGATTTGCTTCATGTTTTCGTAACCTTCGGG
>DMYC01000271.1 GCA_003482695.1 Clostridiales bacterium UBA8960 | reverse complement strand
AATTGATCAATTGTTTTATCTGGATCTTTGATGAAAGGTTGCTCAAGAAGACAGACTTCTTTATAGTACTTCGCAATTCTTCCTTCTACCATTTTATCGACGATTTGAGCTGGTTTGCCTTCGTTAAGTGCTTGATTTCTCAAAATTTCCTTCTCTTTTTCAATCGCTTCAGCAGGCACTTCTTCAATTCTAATGTAAAGTGGGTTCGCAGCTGCAACTTGCATAGCGATATCCTTACCAAACTCTTGGAACTCTGCATTTTTAGCGACGAAATCTGTTTCACTGTTGATTTCAACGATAACACCGATTCTTCCACCGTGAATATATGATGAGATGATTCCTTCAGAAGCAATACGATCCATCTTCTTAGCCGCTTTAGCAATACCTTTTTCTCTTAAGTATTTAACAGCTTCTTCTAAATTACCATTTTTTTCAACAAGTGCGTTTTTACAGTCCATCATACCAGCACCTGTTGTTTCTCTTAATTCTTTTACCATTGAAGCAGTAATTTCCATAATTATCCTCCTCGTGTACTTGAATTCGCTTTAAAAAAGGCAAGAGTCCAACTCTTACCTCTTATTTTATATCGTTATTATGCTTCTTCAGTTTCAGTAACGACTTCTTCAGTTAATTGTTCGCCTTGTTTAGCTTCGATGATCGCATCCGCCATTTTACCAGCAATTAATTTTACTGCACGAATTGCGTCGTCATTACCTGGAATTACGTAATCCACTTCGTCTGGATCACAGTTTGTGTCCACGATCGCTACTACTGGAATACCAAGTACTTTAGCTTCCTGAATCGCAATTTTTTCTTTTTTAGGGTCAACAACAAAAATCGCACTTGGAAGTTTGTGCATATGCTTGATTCCACCTAAGAACTTCTCCAATTTTTCTTTTTCAGCTCTTAATTTGATGACTTCTTTTTTAGGAAGTGCTTCAAAAGTACCATCAAGTTCCATTTTCTCAAGTTTAAACAACAAATCGATTCTTTTCTTAATCGTTTTGTAGTTTGTCAACATACCACCTAACCATCTTTGGTTAACGAAGTACATACCCGCTCTTCTAGCTTCAGATTCGATCGCTTCTTGAGCTTGCTTTTTTGTTCCGACAAACAGAACCGTTCCGTTTTCATCTACAACATTTTTGATGAAAGAATATGCATCTTCTACTTTACCAACTGTTTTTTGCAAGTCGATGATGTAGATACCATTTCTTTCTGTGAAGATGTACTCAGCCATTTTAGGGTTCCATCTTCTTGTTTGGTGACCAAAGTGTACACCAGCTTCTAGCAATTCTTTCATTGAAATTACTGACATGTGTTTCCTCCTCGTTTTTTTCCTCCTTGCTTTTCATCTTCTAACAGGACCAATAGGCAACGCTGTTAAAATTGAAGCAAGTGTGATTTGTAATTACCTTGGATATTATATCATAGTCATCTTCAAAGCACAACTATATATTATTTTTTTATTGTTAGTAACAACTGTAGCTCACCCATTCCAATTCCAAGTTCTTTCGCGATTTGTGTCAAAGTTTTTCCTTCGCTGCGCATCACAATCACTCGATCTAATAATAATGCCTCAGAAGGTTCACTTGGTTGTTGGACGTTGGGATCGTTAATGTTTTCTGTAGCACTCATTTTCATCGAATCAATTGAAGCTTTTGCATTTGTTCGCAGGGTGTCTTTTGAATCTGATGCCGATTTCGTTCTCAACGCTTGGACCGTTTCATTCAAGAGTCTTAGTTCTCTTTCATGTATGCTATATTTTCCTTCTAAATCCCCTGCGATATCATAAAACGCTCGATTCATTTCATCTATTGAAAGCTGAAGAGAATCTAGTAACGCAAACAAATCTTCATCTTTATAGACTCTTGATTGTTCGAGCATAGATTTTTGATTTCTAATGGCCCTGTTCAACTCTTGCCGCATCAAAAAAATGGAACTGATTACAATGATCAGTCCGATAATAAAACTTACTAAATACATATTACACCTTCATATCGAAATGGGTACCTGATACACGAACTTTCTTGTTCAGTTCGTCTTCATGTTCTTCTATTTCTTTTGACTGTCTTTTTTGGTTTTGCTTGCTATGTCGTTGATCCTCTTCTTCACGCTCATTCTTAACTTTTCGCGTTTCTGAACGTTCAAGTTGATTGACCATTTGATGTCTTTTTATGTGTTCTTCTTTTGTCCGCGTTTGAGCATGTGCAAGTTCGTTGTCCATTTTGTTGACAACGGTTTGCTTCGCATGATGAATCTCTTGAGTTTTTTGAACGACCACTTGCATATCAACAGGTCTAATGCTCATGAGCAACCACCTCGAATACTAATAACCGATAGTAACGATTTCACCTTTATCTTTGGTTATAATCGTATGTGACATTTCATATTTTACATAATAACTCGTACTGCCTATTTTCACACGGGTTCCCGGATAAATCGTCTTAGCTTTTAGTTGAGCGCCACGTATGTTGTTCACAAGTTCGTTAAGCATTTTCAATCGGAGTCTTTTCTCTGATAAATTCACATCTAAATCCACAAAACTTGCACTATATTTTTTCAACATGAAAATTGAACGTTCATCTTCAGGATTTTGCTCCACTTTCATCTTTAAAAGTTTAATTGATTTTTCTAGCTTGTCATGCATGTCGATCAGCTCTTTGACTTCACCCGTTAAAGCCTTAAGTTCTTCAATTACTTCGATGTCTACGCCTAATTTAATCGAAGTGATAATGCCCATTTCAGACCCGACAATATTTGCTTCTATATCGCTTTTACTTGTGATCTCACCACCGACAATTAGACCTTTCTTACCCTTAACCGTTATTTTACCATCCGACTTGATGTTGCTGTTCATAATCGCACCCGTCTCAATATCACCTTTACAGTAAACGGTTGCGCTATTGAGAAAGTTGCTTGTCAACTGGCCGCCGCAAGTAATATGTGCGGCATCATGTCCCTGAACGCCTCTAGAAATCGTTATGCTTCCATTAGATTTTAAAATGGCACCTTCAACCACGCCGTTGATGATCATATCGCCTTCACATGAAACCTCATAACCACTTGTCACATTGCCGTTGACGATTACTTGTCCTTGAAAATCTATATTTCCGGTTTCAACACCAACATCGCCCTTGATCTCTAACATTTGAATCACAGATATCTTATCATTATCAAAAATGATCGTTCCATCGACATCAGATGATAAATTTAGGCCTCCATTGATGATTGAAACATTCTTGCCAAACTTAAAAACAGCCTCTTTACCATCTTTTGCTCTAATGACTTTACCTGTTACGGTTGTACCGTTAACCCCTTTGGTTAAAGGCGTTTTCGTCGCTAGAATATCGCCTGCTTTTACGATTTCCACAAAGCCCATATTTTTAAAATCAACTCTACCGTCTTCAAGAATTTGAGGTTTTGCACGATGATCTTTATTGAAATTAAATTCAATTATGGCGTCAATACCATTCTCATGAGGAATGCCTTCAGCGACAACCTCATTAAACACGGTCTTAGATTCTGTACATATGCGCTCTATCACATTATATTTTAGTCCAAATACAATGTTTTTTTCTTTCAAGATACGCACAATTTCCTCAGGTTTTATTTTTGCATTAATCGTGTTGAACTCAACAGAAACAAACGCCTTATAATAGTCATCGGAAATTCTAACGAGAATGTCAAACGCATTATCCTTGTTATCGCTCATTTTCCCCCCCTGAAAAATCGTCTTCACTTTAGTAAGACAAATAATAAGAAAATTATCTCATTATAATTATCGGCACCAACGAGACTTTGTATAACTAGATTATAACATATTTTGTATAAATAATTATAATAAAAAACACATTAGTTAGATGGTTCACCAATGTGTTATACAATATTTCCCAGCGATATTTTCAGTTTGGCGATTGCCTTTGTATGAATTTGAGAAACCCTTGACTCAGAAATGCTTAAAATATCTGCAATTTCTTTATATGTGAGCTCTGAATAGTAGTAAAGTTGCATCACTTTTTTCTCTTTTTCAGGTAGATTTTCTATCGTTTCAGCCAAAATGCGCTTTACTTCTTTAGTGGTGTAATTTTCTTCAGGTTGAAACTCGATCGATGAAGAGGCGATATCAAAGTTTGTGTTGTCTTCCAATTTTTCTTCGAGTGAGACGATCGAATATGTGGTGACCTCACCAATCAGTTTTGAATACTCTTCAAGTGAGAGTTCCAGTTCGGCAGCGATATGCTCGTCTGTCATTTCACTTCCATACTGTTTTTGAAGCTTCGAAATAGCCTCTTCAACTTTTTTATACTTTTGTCTTGTACTTCGAGGAATCCAGTCCATGTGCCTTATTTGATCAATAATTGCACCTCTAATCCGGATGTTCGCATACGTTTCAAATTTTATTTGCTTTTTATGATCAAACTTTTCAATCGCATCAATTAGACCAATAATGCCATAACCAAGCAAATCATCAAACTCGACGTGGGCGTTGTAGCTCGTGTACAATCGACCCGCAATAATCTTAACTAGTGCAACATAATGGATAATCAGTTCGTCCTTTGCTTCTTTTATGTGATGTTCTTTGTAGTTGATCCAAAGTTGCTCAGTCATATCCAACACCTTCATTATCAGACTTCTTTAATACCTTTACCGGCAGTTTTAATCAACAACTTGCCACTATCGCTATAAAATTCAATTGTCCGACCAAAATTCCCTCCTGTATCATCTGCTTTAAGAGGAATGCCAAGATCCTTCAATATCTCGCGAACTGCCTCAGCATTACGCTCTCCAATTTTCATAGAATCATTCTGTGATGAAAAGGAGAACATTTGCGCACCACCTGCAATCTTAGCCGTAAATCGCGATTTTTTTGCTCCGAGTTTCTCCATTTGAGCAATCAACTCCACGATTGCAGTATCTGCAAATTTAGCGACATTCTCATTTTTGCGAATGGCTTTACTGGATGGCAACATAATATGTGCCATCCCA
>DMYC01000205.1 GCA_003482695.1 Clostridiales bacterium UBA8960 | reverse complement strand
CCTTGATTCTCGACATCGGAGGTGGTAGCACAGAAATCATATGGATGCGAGATAGAGTAATGGTTGAAGCCATTAGTTTGACCTTTGGTTCGGTTACATTGACCGAAAAGTTTGCCTCCATTAAATCACGTAAAAAGCGTATCGATGCTGCAAAAAAATACATCAATTCATTTATCAAAGAATTGGATTGGATAGATACATTGAAAGGACTCCCAATCATCGGACTTGGTGGCGTCATTCGAACATTTGGTAAAATCGATCGACATTTAAACGGATATTCAATTGAAAACTTGCACAATTATAGATTGCATGAAAAAGAAATCGATAAGATTTGTGACATCATAATTAATACAGATGAAAAAAACCTTGATAAAATCGAAGGGATCACCAAAAGACGTGCAGATATCATCACGATGGGCATCATGCCATTTAGATGCTTATTTGAACAACTGGATGCACCTGAAATTCGTATCAGTGGCAATGGCTTAAGAGATGGCTATTTCTATGAACAATACTTCAAATCAATTCAAAAGCCCAAAATTGTTGAAAATGTTCTTGAGCATAGCGTTGACAATCTAATGTCTCGATTTTATGTAAATAAAGAACATGCGTCTCAAGTTGAAAAACTTGCGCTTCAGATGTTTGACGCACTCGATAAAATAGGGTATTTTGAAGCAAATGATCGATTACTGCTTCAGGTGGCTGCTCGTCTTCACGATATTGGCATCCACAACGAGTATTATGATCACCATGTCCATGGGTTTTATTTAATTCTCAATAGTCGAATGAACGGTCTGACAAATCGCGAGCGAATTGCGGTTGCTTATCTCGTGGGTAGCCATCGTGAAACGGGAATCAAGAACCAAATGGCCGAATTTGAAAACATTATCTCTAAAAATGAAATCTCTAGATTAGGCCGACTTGTGGTGTTGCTTAATCTGGCAGAGCAGTTTGATCGTGCGGAAAATGCGTCCATTGAGAATTTAATCGTTTGTGTCAACAATCAAGAGGTCATCATCAATTTTGATTCAAAAGCTGACTCTGAACTCGAGCTTGAACGCACTTCCTCACGTAGATTTGTCGATCGTTTTGAGAAAAATTTCAGCAAAAGATTAATCATACAGTAGTGGCTAGGATGATTTAATCATTAAATCATCCTATTTTTATTGAAATTAGTGAAACAATACATTATAGTAAAAGTAACATATGGAAATTTTTTCAATTCACCTTTTTATGCATAAGGAGGTAGCATATCTCATGAAAAAAAAACGCTACATGGTTTTTGTTTTGATTTTCAGCATGCTATTTTATACCGGATGTCATTACATACAAGATGAAAAGTTGCCGCCTGCCGAAAAACCAACTTTAAACTTTCGCATCACATGGGACAGTTATTCTGGAAGAGGCGAAGCGATCAAATCGATTATTGACGTTTATAATGCCCGTCCTTCAAGCAAAAGCATCATTCAGCTTGTCGGTGGAAATGAAAATAGAGAGCAGACGAATAAATTGCTTGAAGAGACAGGTAAAGACACCATCTTCGTTTTGCCATACAGATACATTAAAGCATATGGTCTTTCAAATGCGTTATCCACTTTGAATCCTGCTTTTAATGCTTATAAAGACCTGTATTATGATGAAATTTGGGCAATGGGCATCGTAGATCATCAGCTATATGGAATCCCTTGGATTGGCCATTCCATTTGCCTTCTCTATAATGAATCGTTGCTAAAGCAAGCGAACATCGCTCCAGAAGAAATAGATAGCCTTGATGCATTTGTCAAAGCGCTTGAAGCGGTTCAAAGTCATACAAATGCCAAAGGCATCGGATTGGTCGGTGCTGAACACAATGATGTGTCCTGGATGGTCAATCAGTTTATTTATGGTTTCGGTTCTCAGTTGGTGGATTCTGTCACAAGTGAGGTCGTCATCAACAATCAGATGACCGCCGATGCGATCCGATTTTATAGGGATGTTTTAGGTGCATTCGCACAGGAGAACTGGGAACATCATTCTGGCCTAAATGTGATGAAGTTGTTTCTTGAGCAACAAGTTGCTTTCGAATTTCAAGGGGTCTGGGGTGTGACCGATATCTATAAAAACGGCCGTCCGTTTGAAGTGGGCATTATATTGCCATCAAAAATAGGCCTAAAATCAGAAGTTGGGCCGCTGATGTTATCCATACCTTCTAATATGTCACAAGAAAATCAGATTCTAGCAAATGATTTTATACACTTTCTATTGTCGGAAGAAGCACAAACCGGACTTATGAAAGGTGAATATAGCCCTGAGCATGATAGCCATTATCCTTTTAGGGTGCCCATGAGGATTGATTTGCATGACTCTTTAATAGCCAATGACTATTCTATATATTTGCCATTTATAGAGGGTTTAAGCAATCCAAGCATCGATGTTCCCATTCCTGAGTGGGAGCGGATCAAACATGAATACTATGAATCCGGTTTGCATGAGGTTATGATAAAAAGTCGTACGATTGAGTCATTTTTAGATGAAATCGAACACATAGCAACACAATTAATAAATGAAAGCAGGTATGAAAATGGGGATTAGAATACTAGTGGTCGACGATTCAAAAGTCGATATGTTGATGATTCAGAGCATATTGTTCGATTATGAAATTCTCTGCGCTTACGACGGCGTTGAAGCGATGGAAATTTTAAAGGAACGCTCGGATGTCGATTTAATGATTTTAGATCTTAATATGCCAAGAATGGATGGGTTTGAAGTGTTAAATCAAATGAGAGCCACACCGGCGTATAAAAAAATAGCCGTCCTTATTTTAACAAATACAGATGAGCTAGAAAGCGAAATTAGAGGGCTCGAATTGGGTGCCGTCGACTATATTCGAAAACCCCTCAACTTGGAATCGCTACGCAAACGCATAGAAATCCATGTCAATTTGAAGCAATCCAGTAAATCACTTGAAGAAATCAATCATTATTTAGACGCACAAGTTCAACTTCGTACCAAAGAACTGGTGTTGACACGCAACATCACGATCAATGCCCTTGTGGGTCTATTGGAAGCGCGTGACATCGAATCGAGCAATCACACAAAAAGAACGCAACTGATCATCAAGACGATTTGTGACGATTTGAAGAAAAGCCCAAAATACGCTGAGCACTTGACAGAAGAGTACATTAAAACAATCGTCGAAACATGTCCACTACATGATATCGGTAAAGTTGGAATTCCTGATAACATACTCTTAAAACCTGGAAAGTTGACTTACGAAGAATTTGAAATCATGAAAACGCATGTCACACTTGGTATGAATGCCTTAAAAGTGGAAATGGGCTTAGATGGCGCACCAGAATTTCTTAAAGTCGCTATCGAATGTATTTCTGCTCACCACGAGCGGTTTAACGGCAGTGGTTACCCTTTAGGGTTATCTGGCGAGAATATTCCTTTACCTGGAAGACTGATGGCTATAGCCGATGTATATGATGCGTTAATTAGTAAAAGAGTTTATAAAGAAGCTTTCGATCATCAGTTTGCGCTTGACTTGATCATATCGGAAAGTGGCAAACACTTTGATCCCGAAATCGTTGATTCATTCTTAAACGTTGAACAGACCATTCGATCGATTTCCATGCAATATATGCAACATGAAATATAGATAAAAAGGGAGGACAATCATGTGGCGAATGAAAAACGTTCGAGTTGCTGCTCTAATGATCATCATATTGGTCTCCTCAACATTAAACGCCTTTTCTGTTGAGGGCGAACTGCAGCTGACTGAGGATGAACGTGCGTTTATTAAAGAAAATCCCGTCATTAAGCTTGCTGTTGACCCAACTTTTTTTCCATATGAGTTTATCGACACGGATGGGACATATAGTGGCATTGCCGCCGACTATTTAGAACTGATTTCTCAAAAAACGTCACTTGAGTTTGTCGTGCCTTCAAATTTGACTTGGAGTCAAGCTTATGAGAAAACAGTATTAGGCGAGCTCGATATGCTTTCCTGTGTGCTTAAAACAACCTCGAGAGAACTGTATTTCAATTATACTGCGCCTTACTATTACACATACCGCAGTATTTTTGTCAGCGCCTTCAATAGGGAAGTGTCTCAACTTTCGGACTTGTATGGCAAAACAGTCGCCGTACAAAGAAATAGCTCCCATCATAGTTTTTTAAACGATTATCCCAATATCACACTTAGCCTTTATGAAACCGTAGATGAAGCTTTACAGGCTGTCGCAGAGGCTAAAGAACTTGCTTTTATCGGCAACTTCGCAACAACGAACTTTATCATAAAGCAAATTGGCATCACAAACCTAAGATCGCTTTCCATTGATCGCGATACGCGCCAAGGCTTGCATTTTGCAGTCAGAAAAGACTGGCCTGAGCTCGTCACGATTTTGAATAAAGCGATCGCATCCATCACGGAAGCAGAAAAAATTGCCATCAACAACAAATGGCTCGGCATTGAAACACAAGTGGATTACAGTCGTGTCATTCGTATTGCGCTTATGGTAGGCAGTGTCGTATTCGTCATCATTTTTATTACATTGTTTTGGACTATAAGACTTAAAAAAGAAGTGGAACGCAGAAAAATCATCGAAGCAGATCTGAAGGTGGCAAAGCGTGAGGCAGAAGTGGCCAATCAAATAAAATCGACATTTTTAGCGCGCATGTCACATGAGATCAGGACACCACTTAATGCGATCACAGGTATGTCCTATATCCTAAAGAAGACGGAATTGACCGCAACACAACAACAATATCTCGATAAGATATCACGCGCTTCTAAAGATATGCTTTCCATCATTAACGACATTCTTGATTTTTCAAAAATTGAGTCTGGAAAAATTTCGATTGAGCACATTTCTTTTAAACTCGATGATGTTTTAGAGCAACTGCTCAATATCGTCTCTTTCAAAATTGAGGAACAAGAGATTGATTTTACATTGAACAAAGATTCCACAATCCCGACATTTTTAAAAGGTGACCCGATTAGGCTTGAGCAAGTTCTCCTAAATTTAGTGAACAACGCTCTAAAGTTTACAAAAGAGGGAGAAGTCTCTTTGAGCATTCGGCAGATTGCCAAAGTTAAATCAACCTGTTTTTTGGAATTTACGATTAAAGATTCTGGAATTGGGATGTCTCAAGACCAGTTGGATTCGCTGTTCGTTCCGTTCACTCAGGCTGACAGCAGCATTAATAGGCGTTTTGGCGGCACTGGACTTGGGCTTTCAATTGTGAAACACTTAGTCGAAATGATGAACGGAACCGTTTCTGTATTCAGTGAACTCGGCGAAGGATCTACGTTTGTTGTTCAAATGGAATTTGAAGAAGACTACAACAAAGACTATGAAGAGAAAAAAGCGGAAGCATCCGTATATTTTGAGAACATTCGCGTCTTAGTCGTTGAAAAATCACTTTTTCACACAAATTTGCTCAAAGAGTATTTGAATGCATTCAATATTGTCGCAGAGTTTGTCAAAACTGGAAATCGTGCTATAGAAATGATTGAAAGTGCAGCCGTTGATGGCAGCCATCCTTATAACCTGCTTATCGTTGATTATGAGACGCCGAAGCAAAATGGGATAAAGCTGTGTCAAGCGATTCAAAATATTGCATCCATAAGAGAAAAACCAAAGTGTTTGTTGATGTTTCCCATTACGAAACTTGAACTCTACGATGAAGTAGAGTCCGATTTATATACTTTAGGCATCACAAAACCCATTATCCCATCTGTGCTTTTTAATGCCATCGTGGAACTGTTTAAAATCAACATCATGGCCAAACATACAAAAATAACAGACCAAATCAAGTCGAAACCTATTGTTAAACAGCCACTCAAAATACTTGTCGTTGAAGATAATAAGACCAATCAGTTCATTGCAAAGTCTTTGCTTGAACAGATTTCAGATCAAGTGATTTTGACCGATAATGGACTGGAAGGGGTCAATTACTTCATTGCGCATGTTGATGAGATCGATCTCATATTAATGGATCTTCATATGCCAGTCATGGATGGGTATGAGGCAACGAAGAAAATCAGAAATATAAGCAATAAAGTGCCTATAATTGCGATGACTGCAGACGCTATTGCTGGTGTCAAAGAAAAATGCATCGAAGTGGGATTCACACGATTTGTAAGCAAGCCATTTGATCCGGATACATTCATAAAAGATATTTTAGAAGAATCCAAGCTTCTTGATAAAGCGCTCGATCCGGATGCAAAAGTGGAGGTTGCTACAATTCTCAACAAAAATTTAGGAATTAGAGCTTTTAGTGGCAACGAAAAACTTTATTATCAAGTTCTTGCCGTCTATTTGACTGAGAATAGCGACACGGTGGAACAAGTTAAGACACTTGTTTCAAATGGCGATTACAACGCTGCAGCAAAACTCATCCATAAAATAAAAAGCAGCACTGGAACAATTGGTGCAAAGGCTTTGTTTGATTTTTGCATTGATTTTCAATTTGCACTTGAAAACAAGGATCAAGCAGAAATACTTGAAATGACGGCTGTCTTTGATGAAAAACTGACACAACTTCTTAAAGAAATTACGCTTAACCAGCTTTAAATGCATTATTTTACAAAAATTAATTCATTTTTTTAAATTTTCTGAATAATCATGTTTTGATTTCTGTACTTTTTGTGGTATTATATTTGTAACGATTAAATTTGACTACGGGAGGATATAATATGCACAAGATGGAATTATTTGCAGCAATTTTCGATTATATTGAAGATTTATTTTCGATGAAATTAGGCGAAAGACAAAAGCAATCTATAAAAGATGCCTTTGAAAGGCTAAGTATAGAAGATGGCATCGAAAGAACGATACGAGCAATCGAAATTGGACTTCATATTAAAATTCCACAGGAATTGTTTATGGAAACTCGTGGTCACAGCAGTGCAGAGAAGATTGAAACACTACTTAAAAGGGTTAATTTCGAAGCATCCATGTGGACTATGGAGTATCATCAAGGCGTCTATCAAGAAGCGAATTAATTTTAGATTAATCAACACATAAAAGGAGAATCACAAATAATTGTGATTCTCCTTGTTTTATCTTCTACTAATTTTGTTTTCCGTTATTGCCTTTAGGTGAATTGCCTGGAAACTCTGGCTTTCCAACATTTTCAGGCCTCCCGACGCCAACAGGTTTTCCAACGTTATCCGGTTTTCCATTGATAGAATCATCGGCTTCATCTTCGTCGTCATCTTCAAGATCATAACTGGACCAAAGCGCTTTTATCTTAATGAGCAACTGTTCAATATCCACATTTTCATTTTCCAGCTCCGTCTTAAAGAGCGTGGTATCTGCTCCAGCTGCATCAAGCTTATCGATGAATCTACGTGCCAAATCCATTTTGGCGGCATCGCGTTTTTCGAAAACAGAACCTGTTTCCTTAAACTGGTCCACATTCTCTTTATTAGAAAAATAGTCTCTAACACTGATTTGCTCGTTGCCAACTTGAATTTTACCTCTTACCACGTATAAACCGACAGGGACGTGCTTCTCTTCAGCAAGTCTCATTTCCACTTTTGTCGCTTTTATGACGGCGACATTGACCTTTTGAAGCTCTGAGCTATTCTCAATTTTTTCTTCTATTCTACTCTTAAGCTGATTCATTTGTTTAACTTCATCTTCTGTTATTTCTGATGACGTTTCATCAACGTCATCCAGTTCGACTTCAATCAGATCTTCGCTCTTATAAATTTTACCTTTAGCGGGAATCGTCGTAATTAAAATATAGTCCTCATCTAAGTTATCGTTATTTATAAATCCGGCACTCTTAGCCAACGCCACGATGCTTTCCACCGCATCTTCAACTTTCATGCCCATGATGCTTTCCAGTGACAATGTTTCTGCATCTTCATTAAGTGCGTGTACATGTATGACAACATCATTTGAATCGAGCATCAGTTTTACACTAGGATTTATATCCACAACAACAATCGATGCAATCGCCAAAGATTCTCTTGCAACGAGGCTACTCGTCGATTC
>DMYC01000077.1 GCA_003482695.1 Clostridiales bacterium UBA8960 | reverse complement strand
CCTCGAATCGTCAACATGTGGGTCAACTCTTTGGACAATACGTTTCCAATGCCCTTCTTTCTATGCTTTGGCGCTACATAAATGCCCGACAAAATACCCAGTTTTGACGTCTCGTCCTCAATCATGCCTTGTGCAACTATTTCGTTGCCAATCACGGCAAGCAAGTAGTTTTTTTGAACGATTAAGTGTTTAAAATCCTTTATGATATCATTAATGGCTTTTACAGGTCTTCCAAAATGGTTTTCAACATCAATGAAAAATCTCATGTCAGATAGCAGATCTTTAACGATTTGGTTGTCTCCTGTTATAAGGCTATAGCCTTCGACCTTACTTATCTCAACATCTTGCTTATCATAAACCATTAAAATCGATTTTGACTCTGAAATTTCGGCGACGGCTCTACATAACAGGTTGTATATGCCTGTTGTCATCTCAGTATTGCCTTTCACAAATTTTGGTTTGTGATGCTTGATTGCTTTCAACAACTGAAGGCTGCCGAGAATTTTCTTATGCGTACAATGAAGCAACAAAACACTTTTATTTGAAAAATAAAAAATGCCCATCAGTTGTGCATTCTCAATATAACCGTAAAAGTGTCCTTGCGATTGGTTGTCCGTCAGTTGTTCCACAGGTTTCATCAAATATATGACATCATCATTATGCTTTATAAGATAGGCTTCCAAAAGCGATAAATGCTTACGCTCCAATTTCTCAAACATAGTACACCTCTAGAAAAATTGTAACACGAAAGTAATCAATTTGGGAAGAACAACTCTATGAGAAAAGGCTAAATTATGCTATTCTATAAGTAATGGAACGGCAATTATCGGAGGTTAAGGCATCATGTTTGAAAAAATAAAGGACTTTTTATATGATATCAGCGACATATTTGTATCGTTATTGATTATTGGAATGATTTTCTTTGCAGTTTCTTGGAAAATCTCCGATACGCTTAGTGTGGATGTAAATGCACCGATTTCAACGACTGAAGCCGTCGCCACAACTGAAGGCTCATTAATCGTCGTGACACCTATCGAAACAACTGATGCTGTTGAGTCGACCGATGAAGAACCTGAACCTTCAACTGAACCGACTACTGAGCAAGCAACCCAGCCGACCACTCAGACTGCCAATCTTGAAAACTTCACTGTGAATGAGGGTGAGCTCGGTTTTACGATTGGCACAAACCTGGAAGCAAAGGGATTTGTGAGCAACAAAAACGAGTTTGTAAAACGTCTGATTGAGATGGGTTATGACAGCAAACTTAGAGCCGGGACTTTTAAACTTAGCAAAAGCGATGATTTGGATACCATCATCCGCATCTTATCAGGACAAAAGAGATAATCAAAAACCAGCAAGCAAGCGAACATCATTCGCGGCCATGCTGGTTTTTTTTATAGAACGTCTTTTGTCAATGCGCCATACTCCTCTTCAGTCAATTCCCGAAATTGACCAAGGCCAATAGTAGGATCTAGGTTCAGCAGATTCATCTTAATGCGCTTAAGGTAGATGACACGCTTCCCCGTCGCTTCAAACATACGCTTAACTTGATGAAACTTACCTTCATGAATGGTCAGTTCCACTTCGGTTTTTCCAGATTCGAGCCCTTTTATGACAAGTTCAGAAGGCATGCACGCATACCCATCTTCCAAAACAATTCCACTTGCAAATTCTTGGACATCGAGTGCATTCACGTTTCCTTGTATGATTGCAAAATAGGTCTTTGGGACATGTTTTTTTGGTGCCAACAAGTTATGTGTCAATTCCCCATCGTTTGTGATGATAAGAAGCCCCTCAGTATCGATATCCAGCCTTCCTACAGGGAATAGTTCATAATGTTTATACGTGTCGTCAATCAAATCTATGACCGTTTTATGGCGGTTGTCTTCTGTCGCCGATATAACACCTTGAGGTTTGTTCATGACTAGATAGACATAGCGTTTATAAATCACTTTTTCACCTTTATAGGTTACTTCGTCCACTTCAGGATCAATTTTATCTTTACCCGTTCTGACCGTTTGCCCATTTACTTTAACTTGTCCAAACCTCAAAGCGTCTTTCATCTCGCTTCTTGTGCCTTTACCCATATTGGACAACATTTTATCAAGTCTAATTTTTTCGCCCATTCATTCACCTCAACACTTTTATAACATACGCCATGAAGCTGGATACATGTTTTTAAGCGTTCCCTTCGTGATTTTAGAGAATCCAAGCGGATACCCGTCTGTACAGACGAGATGGATCCCTTCCGTTTCAATATCCAATATCAGCGTTTCACCTTTTAGATATTTTATGACCTCAATGCCATTTGAAGGCAAATCGACGATCGGATGAAAATCGTCTGCTTTTAGATGTAGAGCCAATGCTTGCGATGGCGTAAATCTACCTTTGTTCACATCTCCAACCAACAAACCTTCCCTTACAACTCTAAGGCCCCGAGTGGGCAGTTTGACTTCAGGTCTTAAATATATTTTGTCGCCTTCTTGTTCATATCGGCCAACTAACGGCTTTTCAAAATGCCGGTCCATAAACGCTTTGAATTGCTCTGGTGGCTCGCTTGGAATATTGTACTGTATTGGCTCGCTCTTATTTCCTTTTCCAACGAGGCAGCTTATAAAATGCCCCTCTCCCTGGTGTATATGTGGCCAAATATGTGCCATATGGCGCATGGATCCACCTTCATTTTCTATGCCTTCAAGTTTAATCTCTTTTACGCTATAGTTCGATTTACTCTCCGTTAAGTAATCCATTTGCGCTTCATTTTCTTGAGGCGCAAATGTACAAGTGGAATAGACAATTTTAGTTTGTTCCTTAATGAGACCGTCTAAATGGTCAATAATCTCTCGTTGCATCTTTTGGCACTGATCAGGACCGAACGTCTCCCATGATTTAATCGCCTTAGCGTCTTTTCTAAACATCCCTTCGCCTGAACATGGCGCATCAATAAGTATGCTATCAAAAGCGTGCCCCATCACTGCCGCTATTTTATCAGGCGATTCATTTAAAACAACAATATTGCGAAGGCCAAATCTCTCTGCGTTTCTTAAAATAGCCTTAACCCGTTTCTCGTTGATATCGTTCGAAACAAGTAGCCCACTATCTTGGATGGCATTCGCAATTTGCATGGATTTACCGCCTGGTGCTGCACACAGATCAAGACACAACTCACCTGGTTCAGGATTCAAAGCCATAACCGGAGACATGGCCGAGGGTTCTTGAATGTAGAATAGCCCTGCGTGGTAATAGGGGTGTTTGGCGATTTGTTCTTCATTATCAAAATAAAAACCATCCGGATTCCATGCTACTGGCTTTAACTCAAAAGGGAATTTATCCAGAAATGCATTTTTATCTATTTTCAAAGTGTTGACCTTCAAACCAACATGGTACGGTTGATTGAACGACTCAATAAAAGCATCGAACTGAGTGTCTAGTTTTTCTTTCATTCGTGTTAAAAATAACTCGGGTAATTTCACGGGTCGCTCCTTGTCCCTGCGGGATATTTACAAACAATTTTCATTTATTCACTGGTAAATTCAAATGACATGCTTTATAATATCATATATAGCAGGGCATTGTTAATAGGTTTGTAATTAAGATTTGCACTTAATCCATAAATAAAAAGGAGTGATTCGAGTGCCATTAGTAAACACGAAAGAAATGTTTAAAAAAGCCTATGAAGGCGGTTATGCTGTCGGCGCATTCAATGTTAATAACATGGAAATTATTCAAGGTATCGTCAAAGCCGCAGCTGAAACAAACTCACCACTAATTCTTCAAGTATCTGCAGGTGCTAGAAAATACGCTAGCCCAGTGTATCTTAAAAAACTTGTCGAAGCCGCTCTAATTGAGCACCCTGAACTGGATATCGCACTTCACCTCGACCACGGTGACGATTTTGAAATCTGTAAGCAATGTATCGATGACGGGTTCACATCTGTCATGATCGACGGTTCACATCATTCTTACGAAGAGAATATCGCTCTTACTAAAAGAGTGGTTGAGTATGCGCATTCAAAAGGCGTAGTGGTTGAAGCAGAACTCGGAAGACTTGCTGGTATTGAAGATGCTGTTAACGTATCTGCAGAAGATGCGACTTATACAGATCCAGAACAAGCAGTGGATTTCGTAACGAGAACAGGTTGCGACTCACTTGCGATTGCGATTGGCACAAGCCATGGTGCATACAAGTTTGCTGCTGATTCTGATCCAAAACTCGATATCGAACGTCTAAAAAAGATTTCTGAATTACTACCTGGTTTCCCACTCGTTCTTCATGGCGCGTCTTCAGTTATTCCTGAATACGTTGAAATGTGTAACGAATTTGGTGGCAAACTCGTAGATGCAAAAGGTTGTCCAGAAGACCAATTAAGAGAGTCTGCAAGATTTGGCATCTGCAAAATCAACATTGACTCAGATTTAAGATTAGCCCTCACTGGTACGATTCGTAGAGAGTTGGCTAAAGATCCTGGTAATTTTGATCCAAGAAAATATTTAGCGCCTGCTAGAGATGCTATTTATGACATCGTTAAGCACAAAATTGTTAACGTTTTAGGTAGCAATCAAAAATAAAAAAAATGCTGATGGAGCAGCCTTTGGAGACAAAGGCTGTTTTGTTTTTGCATAAAACCGCATAAAGGGTGGTACACCCAAATACTTCCGTCATTTAATCCTCTTGCGCTCCTTTGTTAGGCCTCCGGCCAGATGAAGCGAATGTGGAATCATGCCTTAAAGTATTTAGGTGTACCACCCTTAACGTTACATCATACAAAACATATTATCGGCATCTGTAGAACCGTTACAGAAAGTAGATTCACAGCCCGTTATTTACGTTAGAACTTTTCTATTGTGCCTATTTCATAATCGTTTAGAATCACTTCTATAGACTCGATGACCACATCCGTCAATGGTTTATCACCATAAGCTGTTTTAACGTTTGCGATCTGATCAACAATTTCCAGACCTTCGATTACTTTTCCAAAACCTGCATAAGAACCGTCTAGATGAGGCGAGTTTTTATGCATGATAAAAATTTGGCTCCCACCGCTGTTCGGGTTTTGGGATCTAGCCATAGAAAGCACACCTTCAGTGTGTTTCAAATTGTTTTGAACGCCATTTTTCAAAAATTCGCCTTTGATGCCATAGCCAGGACCACCCATGCCACTTCCATTTGGACAACCACCTTGGATCATAAAGCCTTTGATGACTCTGTGAAAAATAAGGCCATTGTAGTAACCTTCACTTGCAAGACTTAAGAAATTGTTTACGCTCGTTGGTGCAATTTCCGGGTAAAGTTCTGCCACCATCGTGCCATATTCTTTAACATTGATTTTTACTTGCGGATTCATTCAAACCTCCAAAATATCGTTTTATTTATGCTCTGCAGCATTTTGTCTTTCAAGATGGATATCGATCTCATTGGTTTCAAAAAGTGCATTGATTATATCCCAAACATCGTATTTTCCATCTCGCGTTTGCGATGATACAGGTACGATGATCGCATCTTTTTCCATTTCAAGCTCTTCTTTGATCATTTTCAATTGTTGTACAATTTGATTTTTATTGAGTTTATCGGATTTGGTCGCCAATACGATGCCATTGAACCCACATGTTCTAATCCAATCGTACATTTCTTTATCTTCATTTGTCGGCTTATGACGGATATCCACGAGTTGAAAAACTTCGAGCAATGTCTCACGGTTATTGAGATACGTCTCAATAATAGACCCCCACGTAGCCTTTTGCGCTTTGGATACCTTCGCAAAACCATAGCCTGGAAGATCGACAAATCTAAACAAACCAT
The DNA here is from genome assembly GCA_003482695.1 of Clostridiales bacterium UBA8960. Taxonomy (GTDB): domain Bacteria; phylum Bacillota; class Clostridia; order Peptostreptococcales; family Acidaminobacteraceae; genus Fusibacter_C. The sequence continues at coordinate 1,315 of DMYC01000077.1, read as the reverse complement.
CTATATCGTAAAAGTTAACGAGCTGTGTCTTACCTGGCGTGGAGCTTGTTTTCGCAAGCCCACGTCGGTTCAACAGCATATTGATAAGTGATGATTTTCCAACGTTGGATCTTCCCGCAAATGCGAACTCAGGTAACGCATCATCTGGATACTGTGTTTTGGCAACCGCACTGATCACAAATGAACTGTTTTTAATTTTCATTCTTAACGTCCTCTCTCACTAAAGCATGGTCAAGAACCTCATCCATCGTTTTGACAGGTACGAACTCGATTTCTTTTTTAATTGTATCTGGAATATCTTCTAAATCTTTGACATTGTCAAATGGGAACAGTATTTTTTTGATGCCTGCGCGTTTAGCGGCAAGCGCTTTTTCCTTAAAACCACCAATCGCAAGAACACGCCCTCTCAAAGTGATTTCTCCAGTCATGGCAACAAATCTGTTTACCGGTATTTGAGAAAGTGCCGATATCATCGCAGTCGCCATTGTGATACCTGCTGACGGTCCATCTTTTGGAATCGCACCTTCAGGTATATGAACGTGCAAATCAATTGTCTCATAGAAATTTTCAGGAATTTTATACTTGTCTGCTACCGTTCTAATATAAGACAATCCTGCTTGAGCCGATTCTTTCATGACATCACCAAGCTGACCTGTCAATTGTAGTTTGCCCTTGCCATTCATCGTGTTGACTTCAATTGAAAGTGTATCGCCGCCGACTGCTGTCCATGCCAAACCACTCACAATGCCCACTTGATCTTCTTCTGCAATCAAATCATAGTGATACTTTGTCTTTCCAAGATATTTATCCAGATTTTTATCTGTAATTCTAACGGATTTCACTTCACTCTTTACGATTCGAACAGCCGCTTTTCTACAGATATCGGCGATTTTCCTCTCAAGTTCTCTTACCCCAGATTCTCTTGTATACTGTCGAATGATTTCTAAAAGGGCATCATCAGAGACAGAGAGATTGTTTTTAGATAAACCATGTTCTTCCATTTTTTTTGTTACAAGGTATTTTTTTGCAATATTGAGCTTCTCATACTCGGTATAACCTGAAACCTGAATGACTTCCATTCTGTCAAGAAGCGGTCTAGGTATCGTCGTGAGAGAGTTTGCAGTCGTGACAAACATGACCTTTGATAGATCAAACGCCACTTCTAAATAGTGATCTGTAAATTCTTTGTTTTGTTCTGGATCGAGCACTTCAAGAAGTGCAGAAGCAGGGTCGCCTCTAAAGTCACTGGAAAGTTTATCGATTTCATCGAAGAGGAATACTGGATTTTTTGTACCTGCCTCTTTGATGCCGTTGA
>DMYC01000258.1 GCA_003482695.1 Clostridiales bacterium UBA8960 | reverse complement strand
GGTGAGCTACCATTTTTACAACATACTTGTATTTTTGAACATTGTCAGCTGCACCGATGATGTCAGAGAATACAATACCGATTTCGTGTTGCCCTTGAGCAACCTCGTGGTGACCCAAGATAACTTCAAGCCCCACTTGCTCCAATACTTGCATCATTTCAGCACGAATATCTACTGCAGAGTCTGTTGGTGCTACTGGGAAGTAACCGCCTTTAGTTCCTGGTCTGTGACCTGTGTTGTAATTGTCCGGGTATGCATTGTTTGAATTCCAGCCACCCTCTTCGGTATCGATTTTATATCCCGCTTCATTGATATTGTCAACAAACGTTACAGAATCAAACATAAAAAATTCATTTTCAGGACCAAAGTAAGCAGCATCAGCAATACCTAAAGACTCAGCATGCTTAAGTGCCGCTTTTGCGATTGAACGTGGGCATCTCTCATACGCTTGTTTTTTGTAAATGTCATAAACATCACAGAAAACAATAATGGTTGGATCAGCAGTAAAAGGATCCATGAATGCAGAATCAGCATCAGGGATAAGTAACATATCTGATTTATTAATTGGCTGCCATGCATCAATCGATGAACCATCGAATGGTAAGCCGCCTTCGAATTGACCGGCGTTGACTGCACTGTAACGGTAAGTAACGTGGTGCCAAGTCCCTTTAATATCAGTAAAACGGAAATCTACGAATTGAACATCGTTCTCTTTAGAAAAAGTAAAAAACTCTTCTACACTGTTTACAAATTTACCCATACATTTCACCTCAAAAATAAAATTGTAAACAGTATAGCAAATTAATATTAATTGTAAAAAAAGAAATTGCCTAAAATTTAATCATCTCTCTATCTCTGTTGCAATAAGTGGCACACTCACTGTACCCAAAAGATCGTGCCAATGCTTCACTTTCATCCGTAAATAGCCCCACTTGGTCAGGACGATGAGCATCTGAGCTAAAGGTAATCGGTATATCCAACATGGCTATGGATTCGAGTAATAATGGAGACGGATACGCTTCAGCCACTGGTTTTCGAAGACCTGAGACGTTAATTTCAATGACCATGTTGGCTTTTTTAATTGCTTTTAGTGCATTACTTGCCAAAATTCGGATGTCTGTTTTCGGGAAGAACTTAAAAACTTTGAGTAAATCCAAATGACCTGCAATATCAAATTTTCCACTCATCGCCATATCTTCAACCAGTTGAAAATAACGGGCATAAAGAGTATCCATATCCATGCCATCATAGCGATGAATGTACTCCGGATTGTCAAATCCCCATTCATCAATAAAATGGATGCTTCCAATCAAATAATCACAAGGTCGTTTCAGAACTCTTTCATCCATAAATCCGGGAAGATAATCTACCTCATAGCCGAGTAATACGTTGATCTTACCTTGATAACGCTCTTTGGCCTCTTGAATCCATTGCTCATACAGGTGCATTTGTGAAAATTCCATTCGGTACTGTGGGTCATACTCCATCGGAGCATGATCTGAAAATCCGAAATACTTTGTCCCCTGTGCTATTGCAGCTTCTACATACTCGTTTACACTGCCCGTTGCGTGATTACACAACACGGTATGATTGTGGAGGTCAACTTTCATCGTATTTCCTATTGTAAATAATCATTTTAATGTTATTATAGTGCAATTTTTTATGAGGTACCATTATGACACAAGAAGAACTTGATGCGCTTATGAATGAAGATTTAGAGATGGATGAAATCACTGAGTCTGAAGAAAGCGTTGATACTCCTGAAGAGATCGACCATGTATTTAACGACATTGAAAATCCACATGCTTATCGTGTTTCAGCCATGCAAAGCTGGCCACCACCTCCACCGACAGATGACAATAAAATGGTTCATCAGCTCGATGATGTAACGAAAGAAAGTGAAGCAAAAGCTTCTGAGATTTTTGATCTCATCGAAATTATAAGCAACGATTTGGGTGATGGTGAAAAACATATCAAAAATATAAAAGCAATTATTGATTCTAATCTTGCTCTTTTTACGACCTTACACGCTAAGTTTCCTCACGTTGAAGCATTTGATACACAACTAGCCCAAAATACGCAAGCTAAAGAAAAACTTGATTCAGTGGAGCAAATCCTTCAAGACGGAGGAGATGCTATTATGAATGTGATGGATATTATGCAATACCAAGATATTCATCGCCAAAAAATCGAGCGAGTTATCAACGTTATGCGTGCCTTGTCTACGTATATGAATCACCTCTTTTCAGGAAAAATCGATGATTCTAAGCGGGTTACCTCAGCGGTACACATTCACGGAGATACGGATACAGATGACATTGTTAGCAGTGATGACATTGAAGCCTTACTCGCTTCGTTTGGACAAAAATAATATTGTTCTATACTTTTCTTTTTAACAAGAAAAGTAACAAAAGAAAATCGCCTCAACAACAAATCACTATCGGTACGCTTGTGCACTACTGCACGCGACCTCGTTCTTTGTATGTTGTTGAGGCATAATCAATAGCTAACTTACTGCTTTCAAACAATCAACACCTTTTTTTCGCTAAAATTCTTCTAAATTACTAAAAACGAGAATCTATTATTTTGAAAAAAGTTGAGCTCCTCTCCCCTGCGGGAAATTTAGAAAAACTCAAAATTGCCATCGATTACGGCGCAGATGCCGTATATGGCGGGGTTAGCCACTTCTCACTTCGTATCCGTTCGGGTAAAGAATTCGATTTGGAGAGCTTTAAAGAGGGGATTGATTATGCTCATGAACGTGGCCGAAAAGTCTATGTTACGATCAATGGCTTTCCTTTTAACTCACAGCTCAAACTTCTAAAAGAACATATCGCTACCATGGCATCACTCGAGCCGGATGCGTTTATCG
>DMYC01000073.1 GCA_003482695.1 Clostridiales bacterium UBA8960 | reverse complement strand
ATGCAAATCATCTCAAGAACAATTGATTATGTGATTTATTTAAAAGAATTTAAGATTGAGGAAATTCTAAGAATTGACTCATATGATGATGGTGCTGGCCAATATAAGGCTATGCATGTTAATTGTTTAGGTGAACTCGTATGATACATGTTTCTGTTGCACTTATAAATTTGTTGAGCGTTATCCTGATCATGAGCCTTTTAGAACTGAAAATTAAAAAGCACTCGTTAAGAAACTATACTCATGAGATGAGCTCGTTTAAACCACGACTTGAGATTCTAAAAAGAATAGAAGTACGTTTTCTGAAACAGACTCAACTTGATTCGATTCTTTCAATAGATCAGTTTGGACAACTTTATTCGATTTGGTGTGCTGTTTGTACGGTGCTTTTGTTATTGTTTCAATTTAATGCCCCCATTTTACTTGTACTTATGCTCGTCTTTTACGGTTTCACTTTTATGGTACTTGAGAAATATTTAAGCTTTGTTGACCTAAAAATCGATCAGGGCATCTTTGAGCTATTGTCACATGTAAATGCACGTCTTATCAAAAATGAAGATGTCATCGCAGCTTTGAAAGAGTCTCAGAGTACTTTAAAAAACAAGTATGTTCTGCACATAGTCAATCAGTTTAATCAATACATCAAGATTGGTATTCCACCAGGCCAAGTGTTTTCCATCATCCAGACTAGCATTCACAACGACTACCTGAAATACCTGTTTATAAATGTAGAAATTGTTTTTAAAAGAAGAGGAAGTATTACTGAATTGATGAAAGCTTTAGAAAACGAATTCACATCGATTCAGATTGAAGTGAATAAGCGTAAAGTGGAGATTGAATATGAAAAAAATATGATGCTGTTCAGTATATTCCTAGTTGCAATCACTGTGATAAGAATTATTAGTGACCATGATTACATTTCATCGTATTTTAGTCAGAACACTCAAATGGTTTACCCTATCGTTTTTATAATCATAATAGGTCTCGCAATCGCTTTTTCAGCGAATAAGACATCCTATTAAGCGAGGTGGATTATGGCATTGGTTTTACTGTTTAATATAGCCGCCCTGGCAGTTGGCTTTTTTGCTTTAACAACGGCGATGGGTGTAAGGGACATAAAAAAAAGTGTCAAATTGAAATTTGGTAGAAATCGTGAACACTTTAGATATTCAAAGGAAAAACTGGCAAAAAACTTTTATCGGATGTACAAGTATCTTTATTTGCAAACGTCCTCAGGGGCGCGCGCTGAAGATATGCTAAAAAACCTGTATCGCGTCATCGATGACTCTACGATTAAGAAGCCTTTTATACAAATGTCGGTCATTATATCTCATAGCAACGATGTCAAAACAGGTTTGGATTATCTAAGGCATGTTTTTAAAGGCGAGGATGGTGCAATGCTTGTCAGCATACTAGAAAATGTTGCTATAAGTGGACTATCAAACGACGCATTTTTAAGACTAGACCATATGTTGTTTCAGAAATATCTGGCTCAACTTCAAAGAGAAACCGGCAAAATCAAAAAAAGGTACTTCTTTTCGGTTGTTTGTTTTGTTAGCGCAGCTTCAAGCATCATTTTTTTACCTTTAATCGATCAAATGATGCGGTCGGCAAATATCATATTTAATTAAACTAGGAGGATGAGGGAATGAGTAAAGTTAAGAAAAGGTTGATCAAACATGTTGTAGAGTCAGAGAAGGGAGAGTTTGGCATCAGCTCGATAATCGGGATTGCGATAGGGTTGATTGTGGCAGCTTTTATCTTGATACCAGGTATAGAAACATTTGCCACAAATATTATGACAGACATGCAATCGTGGTGGACAAATTCAATCGGTTCTCAAATATTTCCGAATTGATATGAACATAGACCAAGTAATCGTATTGGGATTTACATTAGTGATTTTTATGGCCGTATTTGTATTTTCCATAGATTTGCTTTCGCCACTTTTCTTCAAATGGGAGTTTGATGAAATATGCCGCATGTATTTATTGATGGCAGAGGCAAACAACGGCTTATCAGTAGCGATGAGAACAGAACTTGAACGTGCGTTAGATGAACTTGATCTAACGGAAATAACGATTGTATGTGATGATTATGGCGCATTGAAAAGGGGAAATGTAAGTGCAATGGAAGTCCAAGCAACTTTTGGAAGCAATCAGTTCGTCTCACTATTCAATAGGACTGAAAAAAAAGTGCGATTTGTCTTTAAACAGAACTTTCTCGCGAGGAAAATCGTTATGTAGAAGGGCATGTGGTGCATCAGAAATAGGAATAATCATTTTCGGTTTTTATATGATGGTGCTGATCATGTTTCCATTTCATTTAATGATTCAAGAACTAAATTTTTATAGGAATTTCAACGATCAAGTCCAAATCGCGACGGAAATGGCATGTTTCGAATTAATTTATGTTTTGAACGCAGAAAGCTTTAGCAAAGGTGTAATAACAGAAGGCACTGACCATATACGCACATTCGAGTCGGCAGTAGGTCGCTTGACTGGTGAAGCAATCAGCATTTCCGATTTGTTTTTATCGCTTGAAAAAGATGAGAAGCATGTTTATTATGAAGTGCGTTTCAATTATCCATATACGACTCGATTCATCTTTAAAGATCATGTTACAAAGAGGGTTGATGTAAAGTTGATTTACGAAATACCGATTGACAAATAACGAGGAGGGCTTTTGAAAAAAACGATAATTGCAATCATTCTACTTCTACTTGGAAGTGTAATCACTTATGTTGAAATTGAACGCATAGAGCGTTCAAAGAATAACGACAGTGTTTCAGTTGTGGTCGCAAAAAATGATATGAAAATAGGCGATGTGATTCAGACCAAGGATTTAGCGATGAACATGATTCCTAAAGACTTGAAAACGATGATCTATTACTCGGATGTCGGAGAACTGATCGGTAAATCGCTAAGAATTGATTTATCTAAAGATGTCATAATAAACGAACACATGGTCAAAGGTGAACCCTTTCATGATCCAGGCAATGGCAATGCCATAACGGCGATAAAAATGCTGCCTGAAGAAATTCTATGTTGGGAAGTCGCACTCGGTGATGCAGTATCCATCATTTCTGTAAGTCAAGAAGGCAACCTCTATGAGATTGGCCAAGTAATCGTCAAAGGGGTGTATTATCAAAATGGCAACAACGAATCAAAATATGACAACGCACCTGTTTATCTGCTTGTAGAAGGAACGAAGGAACAGATTAAAACAATCATCAAGCACAGGAAAAACGGAAAGATTGAAGGTGTGAAAATGGGTTCATGATACCTAATGCTAGATTTTACAACGATGAGTTT
>DMYC01000227.1 GCA_003482695.1 Clostridiales bacterium UBA8960 | reverse complement strand
AAGTCCACACCGCCATTTTCAAACGCCTTTACCTTATCATCGACCTCGGATAGTGCACTTAAAAAAATGATTGGAATTTTAGATGTTTTTGAATCTGATTTCAAGTGTTTTGCAACTTCATAACCATTCATGCCGGGCATGACTACATCAAGTAAAATAAGGTCAGGCATTTCCATGGAATTGTTAAGAAGTTTCAGTGCATCGTAGCCACTTCTAGCGACTCTACATGTATAGCGATTTTTAAGTGCAGCACTTAGTAAGTCGATTGATTCGCTACTGTCGTCGATAATCAATATGACCGCTTTCTTAATCGGATTTAGTGAAATATGACTCATTTCATTCATGGCTCACACATCCTTTCGTAAGACTTTTATTCCTGAAGCTTTTAGGTGTTCGTAATTCTTAAGAATGGAAATAATACTGTCGGTCAATTCATAACCGGTCTTCAAGAGAATTCTATCATCTTTGGTTTTAACATCTTCAGCCACAAGTAAACCAGGCCTTAGTTGATATAGATCTAACTCAATAATATTACTTTGAGCTATGTCGTCCAGAGCTTCTGTCAATATTTTTAACAATTGAGCTATGTATTTTTCATTCGGATCAGATTTCATAGCTTTAAGTGTGGATAAATGGTTGCCATTTTGTGCCGACATAAACACAAAGTGAAAAGTGGTTCTAATAATTTGAGGCTTAATAATCTCATTTGGAATTTGTGATAAGGGCTTTCCATGGTACTGTAAGTCTAAATCTTTCATACTTAATTTGAGGATTTTAGCCACAGGACCAAGTCTTGGAATATTTTCAACGATTTCAGAACTAAATTTCAAGAATCGATTCAGGGTATACTTGTCGAAATTCTGCATATCGTAAAAATTACCGGTCAATGCACCAATACTTGCCAGTTGGCTAGCAAGTTTCAAGTCCCATACGTCCTTCAGATTGGTCTTATCAATGATTCTTAATGTTAACGATTGCATCGAATTTGATGCTCCAGATATGTCAGGATTGGCTAGAGATAACATATCGTTCAAGGCATTGATGGTTCCATGTATGGTTTTTGAATATAAGTCAATTATTTCTTTTTTTGACTTTGCCACTTCGAGATGAGTTTCGATTCTTGCGACGATCTCTTCACTATAGAAAGGCTTTGTGATGTAATCCGTTGCACCGGCCTTAAAAGCATTGACCTTATCAAATGGTTCAGTCAGGCCACTTACAAAAACCACAGGAATGCTTTTGAACCTAGGATTTTTCTTTATTTGTCTACAGATTTCATAGCCATCTACATTTGGCATGACAACATCCAAAAGTATTAAATCGGGCAAAGAAGGGCTGTCGTTTAAGTGATTCAAAGCAGTGCTGCCATCCAACAGGACGTGTCGTGAATATTTGCTCGAAATGGCGTTATCTATGATGGCCACTTCAATCGGGTCATCATCAATAATCAAAACCTTTAACTTTTCATCTTTATTCATGGCTAACCTCCTGATCAATGTTGATTTGGTCTTTCAACGAAGCCAAAAGATGTTTTGCATTTTCGAAATCATAATGTTCCAATGCTTTCTTTAATGCATTCAACAGGTCCACATAGGTTGGGGCAACAATATGATTCATTAATGCATCACATGTTGAAATAGCATCAATATCATGTTCGTTGATATATTTCTCAAGAAGAGTGAGAAGTATAGAGCGTTCTTCATTTGAGGATACTTTAGCATTTGGGATATTGGTTGAAAATGAGTCATCTTTTCTTAACAATGAAACGGAATTGACAAGTTCCGAAATTGCTTCGCTCAACTCTAAAAGAGGGCTTTCATCAGTGAGCTTTAAATTTTTCCTTAAATCGGACTCCAATTTTCCAGCAAGTAAGTGAATTCTTTGCGCGCCAAGATTACCTGAAGTACCCTTTAAAGTGTGTGTAATCAAAATGGCGCGTTTATGGTCACCCTGTTTCAGTGCTTCTTGAATATGGGCTACATCGTGAAGGTGTATTTCAGAAAATTTGATTAAAAGATTATTAAGGAGTGTGCGATTGCTATTTAGTCGGGTTAATGTTTGTTCAAGTTCGACACCTTCAATCTTACTAAGATCATTTGAACGATGCACATCAGGAACAAATTCAGCTATGATGCTGTACAAATCACTTCTGTTAAAAGGTTTACTGATGTAACCATTCATCCCTACTTGAATACATTTGTCCTTTATTTCCGTATAGACGTTTGCAGTCATGGCAATAATAGGTATTTTTGATAAAGTGGTATCTTCACGAATCAGACGGGTTGTCTCAAAACCATCCATGACTGGCATTTGGACATCCATTAAAATAACATCAAAATTTTTTCGTTTTACAAGACTAAGGGCTTCTTCGCCATTAGAAGCGATGACAACATGAATCCCTGCATCCATCAATATAACACTGGCAAGTTCTTGATTTATCTCATTATCTTCTACTAAAAGAACGTTGACATTTTGTAGTGAATAGGATTCAGGATTTAAATCCGTGTGGTAGTGAAGGGTAAATGGTTCATAGCCCTTCAACTTGCCGATAGCGTTCATCACGGCATTTGCCAATAGAGTAGGTGTCACGGGTTTATATATGGCAGCATCAATATTTGCATAATCGAAGTAATCAGTTGAATCAGCCTTGTGCATGCTATAAATCCTGATTATATGCATGTTTCGAGGTGAATCGACTTTAAGCTTTACAAGCTGCATCAATTCTTCAAGGGTGTGATCTGACTGATCTGAGAAAATAACCAAATCGTAATCTTTCTGACTCGAAAGAATATCTATCCCCGACTTAATGCCATTACAGGATTTCGTTTTAATGTGCATGGCTTCCATCATATTAAGAATGACTTTCTTACAAGATTCATTTTTTTCAATTACAAGTGCGCTTGAAAGGGTATCGATCAATGGAAGCGAATCTTTAATTGCTTGTGTTTGAGAATCATACTCAAAAGAAGCTGTAAAGTAAAATACACTACCTTGGTCTTGTACACTTTCTACCCAGATGTTTCCCTGCATAAGCTGTATAATTTTCTTGGAAATCGCAAGACCCAATCCAGTGCCACCGTATTTTCTGGTTGTGGAGGATTCTGCCTGAATAAAAGGTTCAAAAAGTCTTTGGTTTTGATCTGGTGAGACGCC
>DMYC01000122.1 GCA_003482695.1 Clostridiales bacterium UBA8960 | reverse complement strand
ACCGTCATGTCGAGTTGGACTGGTCTGCCTTCACTATCCATAAGGACAAACTCGGCCACATCGTCCTCGTTGAGCTTATATTTGATGATACCTCTCACTGTGACGCCACCGCTTGTATATTCCTCATTTGGGAAAAATGCAAGTTGATAGCGGCTGTTAAAGGTGTTGTTGTCATTTTTTTTGATGAGAACGCTCGGTTTTCTCGTGATGACTGCACCGTTTTCGTCGACAAAACGATCGACGAGGAAACGGTCGCCTTTGATGGAGATGAGCGTTTCATTTTTAAGTCGCGAATACACCGATGCGGTGTCTTCGATTTGAATCATGTTTGGTAGGATGGAATCGATGACCGGTGTCAGTGTGCTCGGCTCGAACTCATACCCATTCGGGCGCGTGATGATTTGATTGAATACATATTGCTTGCCAGCATTTGGGCCCGCAACGATTCTGAGTACCGTCTGCATCTCGATGACCACGTCTTTAAAAGGCGCCGTTTCAGCATCTGTAACGCTGTCCGTTATGACCATGAACTGGTCGGGCGTCGCTTTTATAAGCTGAAACTGGTTTGTGGTGTCCCTGAGGAATCGCACTTTCCTTCCTATTTGTATGTTGATTCGGCGCTCGATCGTGACGGCTTCACCTTTATATGAACCATCTGCGTACTGAAGATATAAAATTTCGTCATTTGATTCCCCAACTGGTGGCACTTTAAATGCGCCTGTCGTGTTGAGGTCAGGAATGTTGAGCGTCAAGATGTAATTGCCTTTGATCTCGACATTTCCGCCCGTATCCGGCCCTTTTTCAGGGTAAATGCTGACGATGGATGGTTTGAAGTCCGCCTGGATGACGGTGAATTCATCGTTTGTGAGGTCGTTTCGTTTGACGATTTGCTCTGCGACGACTTGACCGTTTTGAACATCTGTGATGACGACAAAGTAGTTGCGACGTTCAAATGTCACGTGCGTCGGCACTCTAACGGTGAGTACGTCCTCGTCTCCATTGACATTAAGCCCTAGTGAAACGAACTGGGCCCTGTTGACGTCGGTATATTTATCTGAGCCGTCGAGGGCTTTAAGGAAGTACACTTGATAGTTTCGCGTATCTGAGAAGTTGTTGGCTCTAAAATAGACTTCGTCGCCTTTTGCACCCGTATTCGGGAACATGCGCACGTCGGCGAGGTTCATGTTTTCTATGATTCTAAACGCATTTTGATAGGTGTATTCGATCTCAATATTCGGATCAGCTGTAACCGTTTTTCTGAGAACAATGTTTTGAAACCCAAGAGGACCTGGGTTTATGGGATTGTTGAGCGTAAGTTGGGTTGCCGTTTGTCCGGTTCCAAGGCTCGCCGTCGAAAGACCCGAACCATAGGTTCCGGTGATGTTGCCCGTATTGATGGTATTCAGGAAATTGCCGCTGAACACGATGCTGTTGGGCTGCATGTCTTTGTTGATGGTCTGCTGGTTGGAGCTTTGAATATTCGGAAAATTGCTCGTGCTGAGGTTGATGGTCATGTCCCCAATTCTGAGGCGTCCTGTGAACGACTGCGTCTCCAGACTCGTGAAATTGACCTTCACAAAGGATGGCGAGTTTATGGTCCGCGTGCCCATGTTGACGAAACCTTGACCAACCCGCTCGAACAAGACCTGTACGTCTCTGAGGTTGGAACCCAGTATTTCGATGTAGCCGTTTGAAATCTGGAAGACTTCGTGGTTTATGGCGTACTTGATGTCAGACACCACCACATCCTGTCCAGCGTTTGTACCCACCACAATAGCATAAGATGCTAGGCTTTGAAGGGGTAACCCACTTAAAATCGTCAGTACGGTTAATAATAGAATCAGCTTTTTCTTCATTATGCACCTCTCAATATAGTCGCGATATTATGTCACATATAGTTGTATTATATCAAATATTTTATCTCCTGTTGATTAAATCCATCTTACAAGCCTGTGACGAATGCGCAGAAAGATAGACTTCAAAATGAGTATCGGTTAAAACGGGCATTTACTTTAAGTAAAATACACACTTTGTCTTTATTTTGTAATATTTTGCGCACAGTCGAATCATGTTATGTAACCCCTTTTATTTTGAGAACATTTTGTGTATAATGGTTTATGTATTAATAAATTGTAACTTTTGAGGTGCGCATATGGCAGAGCTTAAAATCATCCGTTCCGGTGAAGTGGAATCCACCTATGAAATCAAGAGCAAGAACTCTAAAATAGATAAAAAGTATCACGAAGGCAGTCTGCAAGTCTCCATCATCCATATGTCACCTGATCGAATTTTATATATTGAACCCCTACAGTCATCTGAAGCGTATAAAACGTATTATTTGCTAAAAGGTTCCTGTTACGTTTTTGAGGACAGTTCCATCATCAAAGAAGGCGATATGATCGTGTTTAAAAACACAAGTGGCATCCATACGTTAAAAACGCTGGAAAAAACCATCATCTTGGTCCATGCGACGCAGTATGATGTCTTCAAAACAGTGGAAGAAAACCACAGTACGATGGATAAGCTCCTACACGAAATTCAGGAAAAGGACCATTATACGGGCGAACATAGCCTTAGGGTATACGAGCTTGTTAAAAAACTCGCCCTTCGAATGGGTTTTAAGGACAAGCAGCTCAACGACATCAACAAAGCGGCTTATTATCATGATTTGGGGAAAATATTCATCGACGATGTCATCCTGAACAAGCCTAATCAGTTGAACCTTGATGAGTATCACGAAATCAAGAAGCACGTGGAACTGTCCGAATCCATGATTATCGAGCATTTCAACGAAGACGTTTTCAATATCATCTCTCAGCACCACGAACGTTGTGACGGTTCCGGCTATCCCAAAGGGCTCATAGGTGATCAAATTCTTCTTGAGTCGCGCATGATCGCCGTTTGCGACAGCTATGACGCGATGATCATGAATCGCGTGTACAAAAAAGGAAAGTCCCCCGAACTCGCACTTCTCGAGCTCAAAGAACTTTCCGGCACCCTATACGATGCAGAGATCGTATCAGAGTTTATCAAGATGATTTTAGAATAAAAAAAAGAAAGACTTCATTCTTTCGAATTAAGTCTCCAACTAAAATAGTTAAGAAGGGGGGAATATCGCGAGTGGGAATATTTGGGGGATGCCCACCCGGATTTCATATTGGGGTTTGTTGCAATTTGGTAAAATTTTGGGGGTTTATTTAAGTTAAACAATCTGTATATCGTCTAACTGTTCTCAGTATAAGGTTGAAGTAT
>DMYC01000253.1 GCA_003482695.1 Clostridiales bacterium UBA8960 | reverse complement strand
GAATGCGCCTCGTTAACAAACTCATTGAATTTTTGAACAAAGCTGAATCGATTTGGCAATTTTGTCAAAAAGTCCATGAATGCCAAGGCCTCGATTTCTTTATTGAGAGATTCGATGACTTGTTCAGAATCGTTCAAACTTAAAAAAAGCGCATCTATATGTTCATTCAGGTTCATAATTGGCTTTGCGGTCATTTTACGATGCATCATAATTAAAATAGCAGATACAACAAATGCCATAATCAGGGATCCATAAGTTAAGTATAAAGAGTTTTGCTTGGTATTTTCCTTAGACATGCCTACGCCAATAAGTCCAATAATTTCATTTTTATAATACAAAGGAACAGAGATTTCCATGACATAGTCGTTAATTTTATCGTAATACCAATCGAAAATACGCGTTTCCCCCTGAAGAGAGCGCCTGTAGTTTTCATCGTCAGAGTAGTCAACGCCGATATCGAAAAGATCAGTATCCGCTATCGCAATGAGATCGTCATTCACAAATAATGCATATAAGATACTCTCATCATTTGCAACGACATTTCTTAAAATTGTTTGATAATCCACCGTTCTGTGTTCGCTTCTGTAAATGGCATTTAAATCATCAATATGTTTATGTTCAATTTCTATTTTACGAGCAATGAGTTTTGCTAGGCCAATCCCGTTTTCCTCCATCTGATTTGTTAACATTCTCTTGCTTAAGCTATTCATGAAAAATGATATGGAGAATATTGAGACAAGAGCAAAGATAAGGGGCAAGTACAAGAGGCGGAACTTGGTAGGCCTTTTAAGATTTTTAGGTGACATGACATACATCCTTTAATAATGGTTAATTTTTTATGGTGTTTATACATTATACGTAAACTGTATACCCTATGTGTGACTTTTATCACATTGTTTACAAAGATGTCATGTAATTGTCAATTGCTTTGATATTATAAGTATATTCGGGGTATAATGGATTAAAGTATATTTTTGGGGGGCTATATGACACTTAAACAAAAGATTGATCACATAAGAAAGAATCCCAAAGCCTACGTCTCAGAACAAATAGAATCGTACCACAAATCACTTTCAGAATTCGATGATGAAGCTTTGCTATGTCTACTTTATGCGGCCAATGCATTTGAGTACGATGATATTTTTGAAAGAGTTGACGCAAAAATCACCGAGTCGCGAACGTTTTTCGAGAATTCCGAAGTTGTCTTTTTTTATCATCAGGCCCATGGGCTCTATAATAGAGGCCTGTATCGCAACAACGAAGCAATGATGCACTTTTCGCGTTCATACGATCTTGCGCTTCAGATACAAAACGACAGCTATATAGCAAGAAGTCTCGCGCTGATCAGCACCATTTTTGATATGAATGAAGACCGTGAGTCGGCGTTGAATTATGGCAAACGTTCTGTGGAAATGTGCTCGAGAATAGATGAAATAGCGGACATCGCAGACATCTATATGAATTATGCGCTACTGCTCGACCATTCTGGAAACCATTTGGATGCGCTTTCCGGGTTTCATTTTGCAGAAAAGACGTATGAGCGACTCGCAGATTCTGAAACAAATTTAAATTACTGTGTGACGCTTTTTAATATTGCGAAAGCCTATATCGCCCTAGAAAATACGACGCGCGCAAAGCAATACCTCGATAAGTCGATGGCAATCGGTGAAGTGCAAGGTTTCTTAGGTTACTTTACCAGATCGATCAAATTCATCGCAGAGTTTTATAGAAACCAAGGTGAAGTTGAAAAGGCAAATGATTTATTGATTCATTACTTCGATTTCCAACAAAAATCGATGAACAATCGGATTAAGGCGATCGCGAATAAACATCGCCAAGAGTATTTGCCGCACTTTGAAAGCTTGCATCAACTTTATCAGACGAACAGTCAGCTTCATCGTGAACTCAGTGCATTACACCAGACGCTCTTTTCGGAAAAAGAGCTGGGTGAAAGTGATGAAATGAAGCTCGTAGAAATTATTAAAGGCATACGAAATGACGAATTTGTTCCATACCTTCAACCCATTTGGTCGATGGATTCTCAGAAGATCCATGGAGCAGAATTGTTGGCGAGATGGCACAAACCCGATGGAACAGTGATTGGACCCTATGAGTTTATAGAAATCATCGAAAACACGGAGTTCATGGCTCTATTAAGTGAAAAGCTCGTTCGGGAAGCCCTGAGGTTGATTGCACCTTTCATAAAGTCCCAGATGCCTGACTTCAAACTTTCCATCAATATATCGCCATATCAGCTCGCACATCAAAATCTCGTCGCTTTTTTTGAGCTCTGCTGTGTGGAGTACGGTATAAAGCCTCAAAACATAACGGTCGAAATAATTGAACGCATTTTCCTCGAAAACAATCCAGACGCCATTGCACAACTTTTTGAACTGTCAGCCAAAGGGTTTTCGATTGCACTGGACGATTTCGGCTCTGGTTACTCATCGTTAAGTTGCGTGGTTTCTCTACCAGTTGACACCGTTAAAATTGACCGCAGCTTGATTATGGGCATCAAAAATGGGGAACGTTCTGAAAAACTGCTCAGAAGCATCGTCGCCATGGTAACGGAACTCGACATGGATACTGTTGCGGAGGGAATCGAGACAGAAGAGCAGTGGCTCATCGTGAGGGATACAGGATGCAAAGAGGGGCAAGGTTTTATGATCGCGAAGCCTTGCAACATTAAAGACTGTCAGTGGCTAAATCAAATATAAATGAATAAACGAGCCTCAAGATTTTATCTTGCAGGCTTTTGTTTGCTTAAAAATATGCGTCTTTTATGGGTGAAAAAAATGATGAAATTCAAGTCTTTTAGAAATATAATTCCAGCTCTTTTCATCGCGCTTAAAAAAAAGGAAACGCCCAAAATCGCGAAAATTTTTGCAGCCATAACGGTTGTTTATGTGCTATCTCCAATTGATTTAATTCCCGATGCAATTCCGATTTTAGGTATGTTGGATGATCTCATTATCGTTCCGCTTTTAGCTTTTATATCAATAAAATTGATTCCAGATCACGTCATGGAAGACTGTATTTTAGAAGCCCAGGAACTTATGGTCGACGGCATTCCCAAAAAGTGGTT
>DMYC01000028.1 GCA_003482695.1 Clostridiales bacterium UBA8960 | reverse complement strand
GTCCCTGGCAACTTTTTGTTAGTCGGTTTTGGTCAAAGATGAAGTGAATAGCTGTAAAATGAAGGCGTCTATCGATTTATCGATAGATGTTTTTTTGTGGTGCGCCCAGCATGGGCGCTCTCTAGTCGGTGCAAGTCCGATACGGGGGCTGGTAGTGCCAACCGTTAGCCAAGAGCAAGGGTGTCGTGGGTGACTGCGAATCTGAAGGAAGCTGGAGGCAAAGTGCCGAGCCGAGGTACACGAATCACATTCGAGGCTTGTTCAAGTGGATGAGGTTGCTATACAAACCAAAGTCCTATAACTACCCGAAACTTGGAGAGTAAATGTGGCGGCTACATGGCATGAAAGAGTGCGTTCTTACCTGGGGAGATCTCAGGAATAAGTTCTAAAGGAATTTTTTTTTCACAGAACATCCCGTGCAGTGATGCACGACTGAATCCTGAGAAGTCAGCAGAGGTCATAGTAGTCAAAGGGTCATGAGTCTTTGATGAAGGACTGAACATTAAACGAGGTGAGTATTTATGAATCTCTCAAAGCGAGAACAACGACTGCAGAAAACTTCATATGAAGGCTACTTGGAAGAGATGAGGCTGGAAGCCGAAAGGGTACCAAGAGCGCACAGTTCTGAATTGGCGAATTCATCAGAGAAAGCCAGAACCGAAATCTGTACAAAGAATCTGCTAGAGCGCATAGTAAGTTCAGAAAATATGAACAAAGCGCTGAGGCGCGTCGAAAGGAATAAGGGCAGTCACGGAATAGATGGTATGCAGACTGATACACTTCGGTCCTACCTGATGGAAAATGGCAAAGCATTAGTCCTTGAGATACTGGAAGGAAGGTATAAACCGAAACCAGTGAGGAAAGTAGAGATTCCCAAACCAGATGGTGGAAAACGAGGACTTGGGATACCCGTAGTGGTGGATCGTGTCATTCAACAAGCCATCTCGCAAGTCTTAACGGAAGTGTTTGAACCAGAATTTTCAGAGCACAGTTATGGTTTTAGACCAAACAAAAGTGCACATCAAGCCTTAAAACAAGCAGAAATCTACATCAACTCAGGTTATAAGGTTGTTGTAGATATGGACCTCGAGAAATTCTTTGACCGAGTAAACCACGACAAACTTATGCATCTAATCTCAAGAAAAGTAACTGACAAACGTGTACTTAAACTCATCAGAAGATATCTTACAGCAGGTGTTATGGCGAATGGCATATGTGTGAAATCAAAGGAAGGAACTCCTCAAGGTGGACCACTTAGTCCGTTGTTATCAAACATAATGCTGAATGAACTGGACAAAATGCTCGAAGAACGTGGTCACAAATTCTGTCGGTACGCCGATGACTGCAACATCTATGTCAAAAGCAAACGTGCAGGATTGCGGGTGATGGAAACAGTCCGAAAATTTCTAGAAAAAGAATTAAGATTAAAAGTAAATGAAGAGAAAAGTGCGGTAGCAAGCCCAATGAAACGAAAGTTTTTAGGGTATAGTTTCTATTTTAGAAATGGAAGATATAGGCTGCGTGTGCACCCTAAAAGTCTTAATCGTTTGAAAGATAAAATTCGAGAAGTTACCAATCGAAACGTGAGTATGAACTTTGAAGTAAGGTTAAAGAAACTGACTGAGAAAACACGAGGCTGGATGAACTATTTTAAACTAGCAGATATGTCAAATGCGCTGAAAGAGATTGATGGATGGATTCGTCGCAGACTTAGGGCGTGTATCTGGAAAACGTGGAAGAAAGGTAAGCGTCAAATAGCGCACACATAGAAAATGAATGCGCTGTCGGTTAAACTTTTTAGGATCTACATGTATTTTTAACCGAGTCGCTCCATGGAAGCAAATAATCAATCGCATCATCAGATATAAGAGGTGTATTTGGAAGATGAGTCATCACATATTTTAAATAAAGATACGGATTTAATCCATTGAGTTTTGCAGTTTCTATCAAGGTGAAATACACAGCACTGGCTCTTGCGCCAACTGCAGATTTTGAAAACAAAAAGTTCTTTCTTGAGATGACAAAAGGTTTCACTATACGTTCGGCTCGATTATTCGAGAGTGAGCATTGTCCATCTAAAAGATAATTCGTAAGCAGTTGCCAGTTGGATAGACTATATGCAATCGCTTTACCCAATAAACTTTTCGGTAGTGTAGTTTTTTCGTTTTCCCTAAGCCACAACAAAAAAGCCTCTAGTACAGGCTTTGAAATTTCCAGACGTTTTTCATAACGCCCGGAGGCGGTTAGACCTTCTTTTTGAAACGATGCTTCAATCTTAAAAAGGGCTTTAAAAAACATAAGTGCTTCATATGCACGCCCACTTTCTACAGGTGCATGCTTTTTAGCAGCATCATAAGCTTTATAAAAATATCGACGCGCATGCGCATGGCATCCCACCCTTATAACATTTTCAACTTTGTTGTAACCACCAAAATCATCGGTTTGTAGATACCCACTGAAACCGTTTAAAAATGTCTTAGCATAAGAGCCTGCGCGCCCCATACAGTGATCATACATAGCAATTTTGTAATCACTCAACTCTCCAGTGCCGTAGACCCACATGTATGTCTTCTTAGAAGACGCTTTAAGTGATTTATCTAGCACAGTAAGCGGCGTCTCATCGGCGTGTAAAAAGTTTTCTTTCACTAAAAAATGTCTCATTCGATCATACAGTGGCTCTAACCATAATTCGGAGACTTTAATGGACCAATTGGCCATATTTTGCTTTGTTATTTCAATCCCTATTTCACTATAGAGACGTTCCTGACGATCAAAAGGAACTGCACCATTAAACTTTTGATTGACAATCTGAGCGAGAAGACTTGGAGAAACCACGCTGCCTTTTATTAATGGCTCTGGAGAAGGTGCAATTTTAATAGGCGTCTCTGTCTCTTTAGCCTGGCAGCTACGACAAGCATATTTATGCCTATGTACTTCTTTGATAAAAAGGCGTGCAGGAACAAACTCCAGTGTAGACTTACTTTGTGTGCCGATCGAGTGCAAAGCGCCCTTACAACAGTCACATACTAAATCTTCTTCTGGCAGTTCATAAGTCTCTATTTCAACAGGTAAATCTTTAAAAGCATCACGGTTTAGACCACGTTTAGCTGATTTACGTCGCTTATAAGTAATTTCTTCAATAGTAGGTTCTTCAAGATGCGGACGCTGTTCAACTTCGATTTCGTTAAAAAAGTTGATTTGATTTGGATGCACTTTCTCGCTAGATTTACCAAACTGCTCTTTTTTTAAAAGCCCAAGTTGCTCTTTGAGCCACTTGTTTTCTTGGTTTAACACTTCAACTTCGTGTTGAAGCTTTGCGACGGTGTTTTCCGTTTCGATTGAGTCCGAGACATCTTTATTTTCAATGGTTTCATGTGTTTTTGGCATACCTTATTATAACACATTTTGAACTTCAAAAAAAGAGCAAACTGGTGATTTTTAGGCAGTTTTAAAACATTTGTCGCGTTAAGACTTCATTATGTGATTTTACCTTAAATGGATCTAAACCGTCTAACAACCAATTAAATTCTCGCATAGAAAAAGAGGCATATTCTTTGGTATCTGTTGCCTTAGGCCATTTAAAAGTACCTTTTTCTAGACGCTTGTAATATAACCAAAAGCCATTGTAATCCCAAACGAGTATTTTCACTTTGTTACGTTCTTTATTGCAAAAGGCAAATAATTCACATGAAAAGGGATCAAGGTCAAATTTGTATTTAACAATTGCAGCGAGACTATTGATGTGATAGCGCATGTCTGTAGAGCCACATGCTATATGCACGCGTTTAGCGTGATGCTCTTTTAAG
This sequence comes from Clostridiales bacterium UBA8960, assembly GCA_003482695.1. GTDB lineage: Bacteria > Bacillota > Clostridia > Peptostreptococcales > Acidaminobacteraceae > Fusibacter_C. Next base: position 527 of record DMYC01000028.1, on the reverse strand, counting down.
AACATCGACTGAGTACTTCCACAAGCGTTTTTAAAGATTCAGCTCTAATGGTTTCGGGGATATGGACTTTGAAAAATCCAATTTCAATCATGTAATGGACATTTGAATCCAGAGTATTCTGTGGCTGTTTAGCGTTATTGTTTTCGGCGTCAGGTATTGGTGTTACTGGTGAACTAATCCATGTCACTGAATTTGACGTTTGGTGTTGTTTGCTACTTTTTGCTTGTGGACGTTTTACTTCATTGTAATGTTTAATATCTTGAGAAAAATTCTTAAATGAACCGTAAGTGACGTTATTCTTTGCGCACCATAACTTGGCTGTCAAACCGCTGTCTTTTTGCTCTGTTACCATTTGAACCTTTTCTTCAATTGTATACTTTGCGTTATAAGTCATATTTTATCAACCTCCGTGGGTTGATTATCTCAAATCAGTTTAAGCATGAATATGTGCGCGGTATTTGACGCTTACATTCGATTTCAGGAAAAAGAAGAGTGGTAAATGAAAGATACCCGTAGATTCTACGAAG
>DMYC01000314.1 GCA_003482695.1 Clostridiales bacterium UBA8960 | reverse complement strand
GCGAATCTTGTCCATTGGCAATGGGAAGGTAAAGCCCAATTTTAAATAAGATGCATCGTCACCAAAAACTTCTTTTGCATAGTTATAGGCAACACCTGAAGTTACAATACCGATTTTCTTACCGCCCCATTCAATACGATTAAGTGGCGTTTCGTTAGAAAAAATCTCCATTTGCTTAAGTTTTTCTTCCACAATTGGGTGTAACAATTTTGCATTTGCAGGTGCAGCTATGAATTTTTGTGGTTGTTTTTTGTAAGGAATGATTTCAAATGGCACTCTGTCCTCATGAGAAACAAGTCCTTTAGAGTGACACACACGTGTGGTCATACGGAAAAGCACAGGTACGTCAAACTGCTCTGAAATTTCAAAAGCAACTTTAACAAAATCTTTAGATTCTTGAGAATCACTTGGCTCTATACAAGCGATTTTAGCAAATTTTGCGTAATAACGGTTGTCTTGCTCATTTTGTGAGCTGTGGCATCCCGGATCATCCGCTGAAACTAAAACCAATCCGCCAGTAATTCCCGTATAACCAATCGTGAAAAGTGGATCTGCAGCGACGTTCACGCCAACGTGTTTCATCGCGGCAAGTGTTCTTGCACCAGCCATTGAAGCGCCAATTACAGTTTCTAAAGCCACTTTTTCGTTAGGTGCCCACTCTGCGATCAGATCTTCTTTATAGTCGATCATATTTTCGAGAATTTCGGTACTTGGTGTACCTGGATACGCACTTGCATATGTTACGCCAGCTTCAAACGCACCTCTAGCAACCGCTTCGTTACCCGTCATTAAAATCTTCATTTAATGGTCTCCTTATCCTTAATCGTAATTTTTTTCGCCAACATAAACGTATTAATCATTTTTTATAAGACGCAATCACACTGCCAAGAGCAATTGAATTTAGCTTAGCTTGATAACTGTCCGCTCTTGAAACTAAAACGACAGGGACTTTTGCCCCCATGATGATGCCCGCTGATTCTGCACCCGCTAGATAAGTTAACGTCTTTCCGACGCCATTGCCAACTTCAATCGTAGGCACCAATAGAATATCGACATCACCGGCAATTTCACTTTCGAACTTTTTAACCTGAGCAGCTTCTTTAGAAACCGCCAAATCTAGTGCCAAAGGCCCTTCGACAATCACGTTGTCACCAAATGCGCCTTCTTTGCAAAGGTCTTGTAGTTTACGAGCGTCAACCGTCGTCGGCATTTTCTCACTCACTTTTTCCTTTGCGGCAAGAGCAGCCACTTTAACGACCTTCGTTCCTAAAGCTTTGCATGCATCTATCGCATTTTCAGCGATTTTTACTTTTTCTTCAAAGGTTGGCTCGATATTCATACCGCCATCCGTTAAAAAAATCAACTTATGGTAATGTGGAACTTCATAGATCATGACATGGCTTAATAGACGATCTGTCCTTAATCCAAACTCTTTGTCAAGAACCGCTTTCAGTAAAATTGCCGTGTCTATTAACCCTTTCATCAGGAAATCGCCTTTTCCTTCAGCAACAAGTTTAACAGACAGTTTCGCCGCTTCAGTCAAATCAACGACGTCAAAGATCTCGTAATTTTCAATATTCAATTTTTCTCGTTCTGCAATTTTCTGTATTTCCGACTTGTCGCCAACAAGTACAGGCTCAATCAATCCTTCTTCAGCCGCTTTACATACAGCGCCTAAAACATCTTCATCTTGAGCGGCAGCAACAACCAGACGCATTGTTTTTCCCTGCTTCGCAGCATTTAGTAGCTCATTTAACTTCTTGATCATAAGCATCACCTTTAAAATTTTTTAGACGTCTTCAACAAATTTTTTAACTCCATCTCATTCTACTATATTTTATTGAACCCTTCAATAGTTTTTGTAAACAACAAACCCCGATAAAGAGTATCGGGGTGAGATTTGTGATGGATCATATTAACTTCTTATTGATATGGTCAAGCCACATCTGAATGACCTCATCTTCAGGTGCAATTAGATGAGCCCGATCAAAATAATCTCGTGCCGTTTTATCATCGCCTTTATTAAAATAAACGATACCAAGATTACAGATGATTTCTGCATTTTCTGGAGATAGCCTAAGCGCTTCCTTAAAATAGCGCTCTGCTTCATTATAATCACCAATCGAAATCAAACAAATGCCGATTTCGTTCATCGTTTGTATATGACCTGTGTTCAATGTCATCACTTTCAAGAAATATCCGAGTGCATCTTCATACCTTTCAAGCATGCGATTTCCAACGCCTATAAAGAAGAGTAAATTCCACCACTCATCATGGTCCTCCTCGAGTGCACATAATACTTCAAGGCCTTCATTCACACGTCCAGAAAGGATCAGCTGGTAACCTCTCTCATACGCTGCTTTATCTCTAACTCGACCAAGCCCCATGACCACTTCTTCACGCATCTCTTCGGTTAAAGGAAAGTTAAGTGCGATTAACCAGTTTTCCTCCGCCTTCAGATAATTTTCTTCATTGTAAAGCGAAAAGCCTAAACTAAAATAGGCATAGCCAAAGTTCGGATCAATTTCGATGCATTTCTCATAACAATACTTTGCCAGTTTTTTCAGTTCTGGACGCGCCTCTAATTCACTGAGATCCTCAAACGCTCGACCTAGATTATAGGTTGCATCTATGTTGTATGGTTCAAGGTTGATTGCAGCGTTAAAATAGAGGATTGCATTTGAGAATTGAGAATCCGTTGCATAGCGAATGCCATCACTCAAGATGCTCTTTGCGATGTCGGCATCGATCTTAAGCAAAAGCTGCTTATAAAACGACATGTTAGGCAATTCTGCATTCGCACCGATCACATAAACAAGCCCTTTAATAATGGCAATTGGCGGTATGCTTTCAATATCATTCTCTTTGATGCGCTCTGCCAAATCGGATATGTAGACCGGTAGTTGCACCACATCTGGCGACTCTATTTCGGAAAAAATGCCAGCATTTATTTGTTTTAGCTCAATGAAAACGACTTCATCCAAAAAACGCTTCAATAGTTTGCTTTGTACTTTTACAAAAGAATTTTGCATATCCTCTTCCTTCTTCTCTATTCTAGAACCCTTCTAATGTTTTTATCAATAATTTTGCGTTTGAACAAATCGAAATAATCAAATTCGTCTGATCTGATGACATCAATCGTCATATCTTCTGCAACACGTACATGAATCTCTTCAATATATTCATTTGACAGTTTTATTCCATCGCAAGCGACAATCACTTTTCTTTTGTGCGCTTTAATGATTTTGATGTCCAGTGACGTTTGAATCGGCACAATCATCGTCGAACTCAGTGGTCGATTTACGCTGTTGTCATTTGGAGTCAGGGGCGTAATCTGATAAACAGGGATATCGGAATGCACGACTGCACCTCCAGCCCAAATTGCATATCCCGTTGCCCCCATTGGCGTCGAGATGATCAAGCCATCGCCTGTAAAATAATTAAAAGGTTTGCCATTTAGATATAGTTTTGCTTCCATAAGCTTAGGCTCAACGTGTTTAATCGCGATTTCATTAAAAGCAAACTCAGTGTATACCTCACCACTTAAAGTCTTCGTGTTGACCATCAGCAATGGATACGAATTGATCCGATATGACTTTGTGTCAAGTACATCAAAAATTTTCTCTAAATTGTCGGGCATAATTGTCGTCAAAAAACCTAGTGTACCTGTATCAATCCCGACATAAGGTTTTCTGAGATGCTTATACTTTCGAATTGCACTTAGCATGGTTCCGTCACCACCGATTACGATGATGACCTCAGGATTTTCTGTGACAATCAGCTTTCCTCTCGACTCGAGGAGTTCTGTCAAATGCTTTTTGACTTGCATGGAATCTGATTTGATATTGTGATGAATCAATACTCTATTCATTGTTCCTCCTCAAATGAAACGGCGATCATTTTAGTCGATTCACGACCTGTATAATCGAACATGATCACGTTAGCCATTTCAACCACTTGTTCATAATCATTTTGAATCAAAGCCATTATATCATATTTGAGCGTTATGAACTCGACGTTTTTTAGAATTTGCTTTGCGGATTGACGTTCTTTCAGCATGAGGACGTTTTTTTGAAAATGCTCCGTTCCGAGTAGTTCTAACCGCTTCGCATTAAAATTAGGCATGTCTTCATAATTGAACAACGCCCTTTGACCTTTTAGATTCGCAAAATAATAATCCACTTTCAGCAAATCCTTAAACAAGTCGCTTTCTTCAAACGTTTCGACATAATAGCCGTACAGAATCTCATAGAGTCTATAGGTGCCCACAGGGCTTGAAAAATAGCCATTTTTATTAAAATATTCCGCGAGACCGATAAAGAACGCACTTGGTTTTGCATTTTGTTTTTTCATAAAGAATGCCATCGAATGAATGAACTTGCCAGAGTTTGAGTAATATTCCAACAGCGTTTCCATTTCTTTCAAAACACAAAGCGATTCGAAATCGATGTATTTATTTGATAACACTTCATAAGGTGCATTGTGTCTGACTTTGTACGCATGAAGGTCAAGCTCCCGTGAGATGGCCGTGCCTTTAAGCACCTTTAAAAATCCCAACTGGAGTTGATGTGCACCTATTTGATAGACATCATCGAAAGATGTCAAGAACCGTTCAAATGTCTCATAGGGTAATCCCGCTATCAAATCAACATGCAAATGGATATTGCCCATTGCTAAAATTTCCAAACACTTTTCCCTAAGAAGCGAGAATGACATAGGTCTTTGAATCGCGTGCATGGTCGGCTGATGTGTTGTTTGAATGCCGACTTCGAATTGGAACAACCCCGGACGCGCGTGTTTTAAAACATCAAAATAATCCTCATCAAGAAGTGTCGCCGTTATTTCAAAATGAAAATTTGTTATGCCATTATCGTTCTCAATCAAATAACGAAATATTTCGAGCGCATGCCCTTTGCTCGTATTAAAAGTGCGATCGACGAACTTGACTTGGTCCACTTCGCTTTTGAGAAAATACGCCAAGTCTTGCTTAACGCGATCAAAACTCAGATGTCTAACGCCATGAGAAGCTGAAGAAAGGCAATATGAACAGCTATAAGGGCAACCTCTGGAACTTTCATAATAAATGATTCTGTTTTTAAATTCCGTTATGTCACTGTAGGGAAACGGTATCTGGTCAAGTGGTACAATAAGTGGCATCGCCTCGTTTTGAATGATTCCATTGATCGTTTTATAGGCGACACCTTTCGTACGACGGAAGCCTTCTTCATTGTCATAAAGACCAATTTGCTCAATAAGCTGTGAAAAAACACTTTCGCCTTCACCAAAAATAACAGCATCCAAAAAAAATTTGTTTTTGAGTTGCTGAACTGGATTGTATGTCACTTCTGGCCCACCATAAATAATTTTCACTTCAGAATCGATTAGCCTCAAGTTTGAGAAAAGCACTTCCAAATGTTCAACATTCCAAATGTAGGCAGATGCAAAAATATGCGTATATCCCCCTCGCGCAATATCGCGTAGAACGACATCCATATCGTTGTTGATCGTGTATTCCTTTAAAATCAGTGAAGCAAGCGAATCGGGATGCTTTGATTCATAGTACTTCTTAATATATTGAATCGCTAAATTCGTGTGAATGAACTTTGAATTTAGCGACATCAGTAAAATCTTCATCATGAGGCTCCTTTGTTTTGACAAATATATGAATAAGTATAACATGAGATATTGGGGCGTGGAAATGTAAATTCGTTGATGGTCAAAGAACAATTATATGGTATACTAAAATTGTAAACACGGATGGAGGTATACTATGTCAATCATGTCTTCAAGATTAATTCGTCATGAAATATGCAAAGATGAGTTAAAAGCCCTTGGCGCTCGCATCAACGACATCGAAGGGATTATGTTTTTAGTGAAATTCAATTTGGATAATCACAAAATCACTTACGCCTATCACCTGAATGAGGATAACACTTATTATCTAGAGCGTGTGAAGCCTTACTTCCTTAGTATTGGCACATACCAAAACGAAGAAGACATCGTAGAAGTCATAAAAGTCGATATTGAGCAGTTCAGAAACGCTGTCCACTCCAGCAACTTTGAACAGTTTTTAGAAATCGATAACCATATGTCTCAGCTTGTACGCCTTTTTGAAGATCTCTATTTATACTACAATATCGAGAAGGATGATTTGAAAACACTGGACGAGAGTGTTGATGGCATCCTGGAGACG
>DMYC01000417.1 GCA_003482695.1 Clostridiales bacterium UBA8960 | reverse complement strand
AAGATGCACTGGGCACCATATCTACGCTTGAACAACCATTCACATATAATGTCGTGGAAATGCCGAACTGGAATGAAGGTCCAGGTTTTCCAGTTGAACCTGAACAACCTATCGAAAAAGAGGGGTTGCAAATGTGGCAAATGGGTTTGATTGCGCTTGCCGTGCTTGCTGCTGGAATCTTCGGATTCGTTAAATTTAAGAAAGCACGTAAACGCAAATTAGAATTGGAGGAACTCGATGAGTAGCTTTGATTTGGCGATGATGGGGCTTAAAAACCTGCTGCGCCGAAAAGCTCGAACGATTCTAACCGTACTTGGCGTTATTATTGGAACTGCAGCAATCGTCGTTATGGTGTCATTGGGTTTGGGTATGAATAAAGCTTTCGAAGAGCAGCTCAAACAATACGGAAGCCTGACGATGATTGACATTTATGCAAACATGTATATGATGGAGCGAAGTGGTGTGGGTCAAAGTGACGGACAAGTTGTATTGGATGATGAGACGATCGCAACGATTGAATCGATGGATCATGTTGAGTTTGTGATCGGATTTAAACGATTTGATTCAAAAATCTACGCTGGAAAGTATGAAAGTTACACCAGCATCAAAGCTGTGGATTTTGACAAATTAGCACTCATGGACATCAAGCTAAGCGAAGGTGTTTTACCGTCCAAGTTAGGCAAGAACGAAGTGCTTTTCGGTTTTTATTCTAAGCAAAATTTTTATGATCCCAAAGCAAGAAATCCCTATATGAATCCGCCTGTGATAGACGTTTTCAACACTAAAATAGAAATGTTGCCGACCTCTCAGTATTATGAAGGCCGAAGGCCAAAAGGCTTTGTTTTGACGCCTACTGGCATTACTTCTGAACTGGACTATGCCTATTCTTGGGACGTTTTTATGGATTATGAGACGTTCGTTGAACTCAAAAAGGACTTTGAAAGAAAGAATAAGCCAGCCGACAACAGTGGTGGTATGCCTGGAAATGTTAAAGGGGGCGGAAGCACAACTAAAGAAAACAAGTATGATGAGATGAAAGTCAGTGTAACGGACATCAAATATGTTCAAGAAGTGCAGGATCAGATTAAGGCGCTTGGATATGAAGCATACAGCTTAACAGATGCGCTGGAAAACATGAAAAAAACATCGGGCCTTATACAAGCAATTTTAGGCGGAATCGGTGCAGTTTCACTTTTTGTCGCGGCTATTGGTATAACCAATACGATGGTCATGTCCATATATGAGAGGACAAAAGAGATTGGCGTCATGAAAGTCATTGGTGCGCAACTAAAAGATATAAAGCGTTTGTTCTTATTTGAAGCGGCGATGATAGGGCTGTTTGGTGGCATTCTAGGAATTGGAATCAGTTATGGTATTTCGATGATCATAAACACCATTCTTTCGGGAATGAACGGTGATACGGGGTATTACGGTCCAGCGCTATTATCGGACATTCCAATTTGGCTAGCGCTTTCAGGAATGGGCTTCTCAACGGTTATCGGTTTGATCGCTGGATACTATCCGGCGGTAAGAGCGACAAAACTTAGTGCGCTTGAGGCCATTAGAACAGAATAAAAATGAGTAAAGTTTAAAAGCTGACTTAAGCTGAGTTTAAGTCAGCTTTTTCTTCATTATTTGGATGTTATGTTTTATAATAGATGAGGGAGGTTCAACTATGCTTAATCAAATATCTTCACAGGTGATCATGAATGGACAAGAAGAAAACGAAGCGGTAGCGATTCGTTTTGTCACGCCTCCTGTGTACGAAGTCATTAGAGTCGTCAGTGGAAGGCCGCTTTTTCTACATGAACACTATGAAAGACTGGTGCAGTCATCTATTATGTCAGATATCCAAATTTCATTTGCTGAAGCCGATTTGCTTAAGTATATTGACAGTCTCGTCGAGAGAACAGGTATTTTGAATAACAATGTTCGACTTGAAGTTGGAAAAACGGATGAAAATCAGATTTCATGGGTACTATTTTGGGTGCATTCTGTTTACCCAGATGAAACCGTTTACAAAAAAGGTGTCAAAGTTGTGACCTATAAGGCCGAAAGAGAGAATCCGCACGCTAAAATATACAGAAGCAACTTCGCGGACACCATCTTAGAGCTAAGAAAAAAACACGATGCATTTGAGGTGCTTTTGGTTAGAGAGGATCATGTCATAACGGAAGGCAGTCGATCCAACTTGTTCTTCATTAAGAATGATGTCATCTACTCGGCTAAGGAATCAGATGTGTTGCAGGGCATTACAAGAATGAAACTGATTGAATTGATGCAGCAAATGGGCATCAAGTGGATTGAGATGGACATATTAGTAAGTGAAATTGATCAGTTTGAAGCCTGTTTTATTACGGGTACATCTGTTCACATACTACCGGTTTCTCAAATTAACACAGTTTGTTATGAATCGGCAAAGCATCCTTTATTGCTGCGTTTAGAGCATAAGTTTAAAAATATTGTACTCGAAGATTTGAAAACAAGATGAGGAGGACGTTTTAGATGACAAAAGTTCATGAAAGATTTCTTAAATACGTGCAGTTCGATACAGAGGCAGATCCGCATTCGGAAACATGTCCATCGTCCATGAAACAATTGAAATTGGGTGAATACTTGGTTGATGAGATGAAAACGATCGGAATTACAGATGCCATGATCGATGAAAACGGCTATGTCTATGGATCCGTTCCATCAAATATGGCGGAAGATACCGCTCCAAAACTTGCCTTTATTGCCCATATGGATACATCGCCAGACTTATCGGGTGCCAACATTAAACCGCGAATCGTTTCGAACTATGATGGCGGTGAAATCGTCTTGAATCGTGACTTGAACATAAAAATGTCGCCGGAATCATTTGACCATTTGTCGCACTATATCGGTCAGGATCTGATTGTTACGGATGGGTTGACACTACTTGGTGCGGACAATAAAGCAGGAATTGCTGAAATTATAACGATGGCACAGCATCTTATCCTTCATCCAGAAATCAAACACGGCGACATCAAAATCGCGTTCACACCAGATGAGGAGATCGGAAGAGGTGCCAATCTTTTCAATCTTGAAACGTTAAATGCCGATTTCGGCTATACGGTGGATGGTGGTGAACTTGGTGAAGTAGAGTTCGAAAACTTCAATGCCGCTACAGCCAAAATTAAAATTCATGGCACCAACATTCATCCTGGCGCAGCAAAAGGAAAAATGAAAAATGCGATTTTAATCGCCATGGAACTTCATGGCATGTTGCCTGTATTCGATAACCCTGCGTTTACAGAAGCTTATGAAGGATTCAATCATCTTAATGATATACACGGCAATGTAGAAGAAGCCAGCATGCTTTACATCATTAGAGACCATGATATGAAAAAATTTGAAGCTAAGAAAGCCATGTTTAAAGAAATTGAAAAGTTCCTTAATGTTAAATACGGTGAGGGCACCGTCGACATCGTTTTGACGGATTCATACTTCAATATGAGAGAAAAGATTTTACCGCATTTCCACCTTATTGAAAATGCTAAAACGGCGATGCATAGTATTGGAATTGAGCCGATTGTCGTTCCAGTAAGAGGTGGAACAGACGGTGCCAGACTATCATTCATGGGGCTGCCTTGTCCAAATTTATGCACAGGTGGGCACAACTTCCACGGCAAATTCGAGTACATTCCTATTCAATCTATGGAAAAAACGGTTGAATTATTGATTGAAATTGTTAAATGCTATTCTAACTGGACCGCTTAATAAAAATGACTATTTCAATCCGAAAGGTTTGAAATAGTCATTTTTTTATTCATAGCGTTCACTGTCATTCGATTTTTCATCCTGACGAATTGGATCGCTCTTTCTAAGCATAAAGAGTCCGACA
>DMYC01000175.1 GCA_003482695.1 Clostridiales bacterium UBA8960 | reverse complement strand
CTGATAAACCGTTTTGATGCCGATCGCATTTAAGCCCGCTATTTTTCCTTGCTCAACCGCTTCTGGCCAAATCGCGTAATTTATACCAGAAAATTCCGCACAATCACCTGCAGCAAATATATTCTTGATGCTTGTCTCCATAAAATCATTGACGACAATGCCCCGTTCTATGAGTAGACCGGCCTCTTTCGCTAAAAAGACATCTGCGCGAATCCCTATTGAAAACATGACCATGTCGGCCTCAATTGTTTCGCCTGTTGAAATGAGGACGCCTGTCGCAAGCTCATTGCCAACGATTTCCATCGTCTGAACACCTTTTAAAACTTTGATGCCAGTCGCACTTACTTTCTCTTCAAAAATTTCTGATGCCTCTTCGTCCAGTTGACGTGGCAACAATCTTTGCATCATTTCAATAACAGTGACATCAATGTTTAGTTTTCTTAATTGCCATCCTAACTCTAGACCTAATAGTCCACCTCCGATGATGACCGCCTTTTTTGCATCGCTGGCCTTCGCTTTAATTTGCTCAGCATCTGCAAAGGTACGAAGGTCATAAACATTCGCCCGTTTTGAACCTGGAATAGGTGGAATGAAATTCTTGCTTCCAGTCGTAAGAATTAATTTGTCATATGGTACGATCTGATTGTCAGAGAGTGTGAGCGTTTGTTCAGAAGGATTAATTGAAAGAACGCTTTTTTCATACATGACGCTGACGTTGTTCGAGTCATACCAAGATTGCTCATGTAGATAAAATCGCTTTGGAATCTGAGTTTCACTAATATATTCAGAAAGCATCGGCCTATAATAAATTGGCAAACCCTCAGATGTGATGACTGTTAGCTCGCATGTTGCATTTTGAGATAAAATCTCTTCAAGTGCGGCATTACCTGCTGCACCGTTTCCGACAATAACTATTTTTTCTTTCATGAAGACCCGTCCTTTCGCACAAAAAACTTTCGCTATACGATATATACCAACTTTTTTCTCGTTAACGCAAAAGTTTATATAAATATTTATGATAAAAGATGTTTTAATACGATGGCTAATTGGGTATATAAAGCTTGTCTATGTCAAAATGATTCTAATTGACATTGGATTTGATTAATGGTAACATCAAGTTGTAATCATTACAATTTGATAACAGCACATCTGAAAGAAATTTCAGAAAATAAAGTATAAGGAGAGTATTGGTATGAAGTATGAATGTGTAGCGTGTGGTTATGTTTATGATCCAGAGTTAGGCGATCCAGATGGTGGTATCGCTCCAGGTACGTCTTTCGAAGATATTCCAGAAGATTGGGTATGTCCACTTTGTGGCGTTGGCAAAGACATGTTTGAACCGCTTAAATAATAATTTTAGAAAGTAAAGGAAACCTTATGAACAATGTAGGTGAATTCTTAAAAACCAATGGGATAAAGCCATCTTATCAAAGGATCAAAATTTATGAGTATCTTATGAACAATAGGGAACACCCTACGGTGGAAGGCATCTACAGTGCACTCAATGGACAAATCCCAACGCTTTCAAAAACTACAGTTTATAATACCCTCAAAATTTTCATCGATAAAGGCATTGCGATGGCGATAACGATCGATGAAAATGAGTCGCGTTTTGATGCCCAGATGGACATGCATGGTCACTTTAAATGTGAACACTGCCATAAAATCTATGATTTCAAAGTGAATTTTGAAAATGCGCTTGAAGACGAACTCGATGATTTTGAGATATTGGATCAGCAAATGTTTTTCTATGGTATTTGTAAACATTGTAGGGAAAAATCTTAGGAGGTTACGGTATGGCAAAACGTCTCGACGTATTTAAGTGCGCAGAGTGTGGTAATATTGTTATAGTTACCCACGGTGGCGAAGGCACGCTTGTATGTTGCGGACAGGATATGATGCTTCTCGAAGAAAAATCTGCGGATTCGACAACTGAGAAACACGTACCTGTTATTGAAACAATTCAAGGTGGTTACAAAGTAACGGTTGGTTCGACCTTACATCCTATGAAAGAAGAACACTATATTGAATGGATTGAACTCATTACTGAATCAGAAACGCTAATTACGTTTTTAAATCCAGGTGATGAGCCAGTCGCGATATTCAAAACGGATGAGAAGGCTATTAAAGCAAGAGAATATTGTAATTTACATGGACTATGGAAAAATGAATTATAATGACTGTAGAGTTTAGAACGACGTTCTAAACTCTATTTTAAAGGAGACGCATATGATCAATACGAAGTTGGAAGAAGTCATTAATCATCAAATAAACGCAGAACTTTATTCTGCATATCTATACTTATCCATGGCTGCATATTTCGAAAGCATCAACTTACCTGGTTTTGCTAATTGGATGCGTGTGCAGTTTGAAGAAGAGCAATTTCACGGGTTAAAGTTCTTTGATTATTTAACGAGTCGTGGTGGAAGAGTCAAACTGGAAGCGATTGAAGTGCCTCAGTTCGAGTGGAGCAATCCGCTTCAAGTTTTTGAGCACACGCTTGAGCATGAACAGCATGTAACGGCATTGCTTAATAATATCGCAGAAGTTGCTGAAACTGAAAAAGATAGAGCAACGAGAAATTTGATGGTATGGTTTATCGATGAACAAGTTGAAGAAGAAGGTTCTGCTGAGAAAATTATCAACGAACTCAAGATGATCGGTGATAATGGACATGGCTTGCTCATGTTGGATCGTGAATTTGCAACAAGAGTATTTACACCGCCTACAGGGGCATAAACTTATAAAACATAATGGAGGTATTCAATTTATGGCGAGCATTAAAGGAACGGAAACAGAAAAGAACTTATTGAAAGCATTTGCAGGTGAATCTCAAGCGAGAAATCGTTATCAAATGTTTGCAAAACAAGCTGAAAAAGAAGGGTATAGACAAATTGCCGACTTCTTTATGGAGACTGCTGACAACGAAAGAGTACATGCTGCGAGATTTTTTAGCTTCTTAGAAGGTGGCGATTTAGAAATTACAGCGATGTATCCTGCTGGTAAAGTTGGAACAACGCTTGAAAACTTAAAAGCTGCAGCGATGGGTGAAAATGAAGAGTGGACAACGCTTTATCCTGAGTTTGCAAGAGTTGCTAGAGAAGAAGGGTTTCCAAAAGTTGCCGCTGCATTTGATTTTATTGCTAAAGCTGAAATTGAGCATGAAAACCGTTATAATAAATTAGCGGAAAATATTGAAAATGGCAAAGTGTTCAAACGCGATGAAGTGGTTAGATGGAAATGCAACAAATGTGGTTATGTACATGAAGGCAATGAAGCACCTGAAGTGTGTCCGACATGCTTGCATGAAAAAGAGCATTTTGAATTAAAAGAAGCAAATTATTAAATTGAATAAGATAAGCTGACTGATTTACGAATGCAGTCAGCTTTTTTCTTAGTTTTATCTTTCAATAAGTGTATCTGGAGGGATGACGTGTTGATTATTTATATGGCGTCATGCCTTCGTTGGCAAGTTCATCGGCGATGTGATTGAGCATTACAAGTTCTATAAACTCTGCTTCTGACAAATTGACATGATGCTCCTGGTTGAATTTCGTATGCCATTTTTTTAGATCGCTTTTTTTGCTCGGATCTAAGTGGCCTTTGATTTTATAAAAGTTGACTTGCTCAAATGACTCAACAAGCTCTATTAAAGTTTCCCAAAGGGCCTTATTCTCTACAGGCTCTTTTTTTGAAGTGAGCCAACCATTGATGCGCCATTTGTGATACCATCCATTATTAAAACAATTTACAACATAGGCACTATCTGAGTATATGTTGACCTCAAGTTGTTTGCTATTTAACTGCTTGAGGGCTTCAATAACAGCAGTGAGTTCCATGATGTTGTTTGTGGTTTTTAAGGCGCCGCCACAAAATCTTTTTTCATTGTCCTTATACTTAAGCACGGCACCCCAGCCGCCCACATTTTCTTCTTTCCCATTTCCTGAACATGCACCGTCGCAAAATATGATAATTTTTTTCATAAGTCACCTCTTTGACATTATAACAAGCAAGACAATCAATTACAACGAACGCGTCTAAAAATCATTGTAAACAAAGGCAGATAATGAGATAATACAGTATAAGATTGACACAAGTAAAGGACGTAGTTTATGAAAAAATACGATCATGATATTATAGAATTGTTAGATAGATTAATCACGAATAGAAGCGATAGTTCAACGAAGTACGAGAAAGCTTTTGAAGCGGTTATTCTCGAGGAAATAGGAAAAATAGATTACTTTAAGGAAAATCCAAGTCTTTTTGGTACATATGAAATCGAAGAGGATTCTCTCGGACGATCAGTTGTCTGGGCACTTGCAAATCATAAAATGAAAAAGACCGTGATTCTTTTTGGCCATCATGATGTTGTGAATTTATCACCTACATGTGAAATTGATGGTTTAGATTCTGAATCGGCAAAGCAATATTTGAAAGAGAACATGCGTCTAAATGATGACGTTTTTGATGGTGAGTGGTTGTTTGGTCGAGGATGCTGCGATATGAAGGCTGGATTGGCCATTAATCTTGATCAGCTTAAGAAGGCCACTGAAAAGAACCCAAATGTCAACGTCCTTTTTTTAAGTGTTCCCGATGAAGAAACAGAATCTATCGGTATGAGGAAAGCCATCAATCTCTTGAAAAAACTCTCAGAAGCGTTTGAACTTGATTACGTTTTAGCAGTGTTGCCAGAGCCACATCAACGCAAAGAGTTGAATCAATTTGTCGTTTCGACGGGTTCGGTGGGTAAAATGATGCCCGTTATCGTGACACGCGGTATGCCGACGCACTCTGGCTCAGCATACTGTGGTCTCAACTCAATCAGCATCACGATAGAAATTGTCAAAGCGATCGAGTTGAATACCGAAATGGGTGATATGCTTAATAAGCGAATGACGCCACCGCCCACTTTTTTAAAGATGTTTTCGATAAAAGAATCTTATGATGTCACAACACCAGAGTTTACTGTCGCATATTTCAACTGGCTTTTTCTTAAAGACAATTTGGAGAGAAAACTTGAACAACTAAGAGAGTTGTGTAAATGGTCGATGGAAGACGCGATCAATCAATTTAATTATTCCTACAATGAATACTTACGAAAGCAATCATTGCCTTCCTATTGTGAATGCATGAACTTCGATTTCGAGATACTGCTATATCAGGAACTCGCTCAAAAAATTGAAGAAAAATTTGAGATGGATTCCCTTTATCATGATTTTAAAGAGGCGTACTCCCATTTGGCAAATGATGAGTTTTCGATTAAGTGGATTACCTATTTGATTGATTTGTTGAAACCAGATCACCCAATGGTTGTTATTGGTTTGTTGCCTCCGTTTTATCCAGTTGTGGACAGTAGCGCTTTTTTTGAAGCGCATTTATCAGGCCCGATTCAACATCACTTGAAAACCAATGGCATGGAGATGAAACATGATCCTTATTTTATGGGGATTTCTGATATGAGTTACATGAAAAAAATGCATCATGACCCATCTGGTGTTTTATTGCAAATGCCGGAGTACCAAAAAAGGTATCGCATCGATCTGGATAATTTAGATATCGAGGTGCTTCATGTTGGGCCATGGGGTGAGGATTTGCACCAGAAAACCGAGCGGGTTTTTATAAAGGACGTCATCGAAACAGTACCGGATCTTTATGAGCTTATACTTGAGACCGTTTCACAGATTGAATAAGAAATAGGCACAATGAACTTTACAATTCATTGTGCCTTTATGATTTTTTGCAAGTTCATTTTATCCCCACTGTAAACCGTTTATACTCACAGCCTTTCAACAGGATTTTAGTTAAATTGTGGATAAAGCTGTGGATAGTGTGGGCAAACGCATGTTTGTCTACGCTTAAAACGTGTTAATTGAAAGAATCACTTGAGGATTATCTTTTTTAAACTGCTCTTTGAATTTGTACATGCGAATATCCGCAATTTTTGTGAGGATTTCATATACCATGGAATCGTCAGGTGACACAGCTATACCGTAACTAAAGCTGACAGGCAATTCATGCCCTTGATACTGAAGCGTATGATTTCTGGTTTTTTCAAAAATGGCATCCATTTTTTCCTCTGCTTTTTCAGCAGTGATGTTCTTTAACAAAATGACAAATTCATCACCACCAATTCTCGAAATCACATCTGTATCGCGTATGTTCATCTGAATCATTCGTGAAAACTCTCTGAGTATAGCATCTCCTGCAACGTGCCCATAGCTGTCATTGATGATTTTCAAATAATTCAAATCACATAAAACGAGTGCGTAAGAGGTCATGTTTGTCAGTGTAGACTCATTTTGCGTAGCAATGACCTTCTCAAAATAGTTACGGCTATAAGCACCAGTTAATCGATCAAATCGGGACATGTTGACAGTTTCATCCACAAGATATTTGTTTTTTAGTGCGATGGCGATCTGTGAAGCGAAGTATTGAATCAACTGAACATCCGTTTCATCATAAGCATTCTTTATTTCGCTATCGATATTCATGATGGCGATAATCTGGTCGTCTATGATAATAGGCGCAGACAGTGCTTCCTCAATATCTAAGCCACCAGCGTTTTCAATGTTTGCATTGCTGTCTTTGTCCAGAAATTTGGAGTCGAACTCCCGGATATTGTTTATGATAAGAGGTTTTCTAAAATCGCCATTTGCATTTATATATAGAAACGTTTCTTCTAGTGTCATGGTCACCTTTTGAAGTTCGGAAAGCGTATAACCCACACAGGTGACAAATTCGTATTTGTTGCTTTCTGAATTAAAGACAAGAATGCTACCTTTTGATGCATTTTCAATAACATCAATAGCTGAAGACAAAATAACGTGATAATAATCATCGGAGTCATTCAAGTTCATAAAGAGGTTATTGACTTTCAAAAGCGTATCCAACACATGATTCTTAAAGATATTGACTCTTTCAAGTTCCTTGAGTTGCATTTCGTTTTCCGCTTGCTCGATTAAAG
Source organism: Clostridiales bacterium UBA8960 (assembly GCA_003482695.1). Lineage (GTDB taxonomy): Bacteria > Bacillota > Clostridia > Peptostreptococcales > Acidaminobacteraceae > Fusibacter_C. The sequence goes on along the minus strand of DMYC01000175.1, from coordinate 39 downwards.
CTTTCTTAAATGTTTCGTCATAGTGCTTTGAAAGTCGAT
>DMYC01000248.1 GCA_003482695.1 Clostridiales bacterium UBA8960 | reverse complement strand
CGGTTGTTATCATACAGAACAACATAGGCAATCACTTTAGTCCTACCGTTATAATAGCAGCCATCACAGCAAAAATGGCCAAGGCTAAACTTCCCACTCATGTTGAAGTGGGTTCATCCGACCTTGGCCTACTTAAGGATTCTGTTGTGTTACTCGAACAAATTAGGACGATAGATAAATCAAGACTTATTCAAAAACTTGGTGCACTGGATGATGAAGTCATGCGTCAAATAAACTTCGCTTTACTCGTCAGTTTGGATTTGTCTGACTATAAAGATACGCCATAAATCGCATTTAAAGCTTCTATATCTTTCTCGAGTGCCTCATTGATCGGCACACCGGTTCTATTCCTTTCAACTTTTGAATCATACTCTTTTTCACCTGCAGTGTAAATACGGTCGTGACCTGGCGCTTTTTCTGATGCCCTTAACGCCCTTAGGATGCGCCCAGTTGTTTCTTTGAATTCTTCCAGTCCCATAAACGCATTCACATCAATGGCGATAAAAAAGTGACCGAGACCATATGGTACTTTTTCACCATTAGACATGCCCGATAGCGCTTTTAAGAAAGCCCCTCCTTGTAGTGCCGCAGATAAAATCTCCACCACAGTTGCATATCCATAGCCCTTATAACCACCTAACTCTTCCCCTATACCACCTAAAGGCGTTAGTGCAGCACCACCTGTCACGAGATCTCTTAACACTTCCTCAGTATCCGTCCTCGTCTGACCATCCACACCTATAACCCAACCAGCTGGTAATTCTTTGCCTGAACGCTGATAGACTTCTATCTTGCCTCTTTGTGTAATGGACGTTGCACAGTCTAGAACAAAAGGAAAGGGTTCATCCGTTGGTACACCTATCACAAACGGGTTCGTACCCAACATGTTTTCAATTCCAAATGTGGGCGCGATTGATGGTCTGGCATTTGTTCCTGTGATGCCTATCATACCTTCTTCTGTGGCCATCGTTGCATAATAACCTGCGATACCGTAGTGGTTGGAACCACGTACAGCAACCATCCCCATTCCAAAACGTTTTGCCTTGTCAATTGCAAGCGCCATCGCATATTTTGAAACAACTTGACCCATGCCATTGTTTCCATCTATCACTGCTGTAGTTGGCCCCTCCTTAACAACCTCAATTGTTGTTACGGGATTAATGATGCCTTCTCTTATGCGATCGATGTAAATAGGCTTTAACCTTCCAATACCATGCGAATCGATTCCACGCTTATCAGCCTCGATTAGCACATCTGCACAAATTTTTGCCTCTTCTTCAGGTACCCCTACTGCCACGAACACTTTTACCATATAATCATACAGAGCTTCAAAGCTTAAATACCGCATACCGCCCTCCAATAATTCGACTTACTCCGTCCTAACTTCTAACATCACTACTTTCGAGTTGACTACTGGATCAATGCCATGTGGAATCCCTGCTGTGGCAACGGCACATTCTCCAACCTTTAATTCAATTTTTTTGTCCGGCAATGTTAAATCGATCTGTCCTTCCAATACGACAATCAATGTGTCACCCGGCAATGCATACGCATTGATGCCTTCACCTTTTGGTAACGCAACCATCGTCATTTTTATATCTTTTCGATTGATAAACCCTCTGCTTTCCACGATTCCATCTGCCATGGATACAAGATCAGCAAAATTATGAACTTTACTGAGTTCAATATTCTTAAAAAATTTCTCTGACATTGTTCCTCCCTTAAAACTGTACGATATTTTGAGGTTGTGCTTTGACTTCAGGCTTAACGACGATCAATAGCATTTTAAACCTCTGTGTGGCCTCTAGACCATGGGGGATATTGGCTGGCATAACAATCGTCTGCCCTTCACTAAGTTCAAACACAGCCTCTCCTATCGTTATTTTGACGTGTCCGTCCAAAACATAGACAAACGCATCGCCAGATGCGGCATGTGTATTCAGTCCTTCACCTTTGTCAAATGCAAACAATGAAATACTTAAATCCTTTCTTTGTGAAAGCGTTTTACTTGAAACCCTACCCTCTGCATACTGAATTAGCTCTTTTAAAACCAATGCCTCACCATGGTTGATATTTTTAATATAATTTTCTTTCATAATAGTCCTCCTAGTTTATATAATGCCCCTTTACAATGTAAAGTACCATTTATTTTGCAACAAAAAAAGAAATCTCAAATGAAGAATAAAATTCATTCATTTGAGATCATTTTGTGAAAAGCATTATTAAACAGATGCAGGCTTAAGATTTCCAGCATAGTGACATGCAACAAATCTGTCTGGTCCTATTTCTTTAAGCTCAGGTGTTACATTTAAGCAGTTCGATTGTCTATGAAGACATCTACCATAAAAACGGCAACCTTCCGGAGGATTGATTGGACTCGGTACATCGCCCTCAAGAATGATTCTTTCACGTCTTACATCAAGTCTAGGCACAGGAATCGCAGATAATAAAGCTTGCGTATAAGGATGTTGAGGGTCTCTAAACATCGTGTTATAGTCGGCAAGTTCTACGATTTTACCTAAATACATAACGGCAATTCTATCACTAACGTGCTTAACAACACTAAGGTCATGTGAAATAAACATGTACGTCAAATCAAATTCCTTTTGCAGTTCATCCATCAAGTTCAAGATTTGAGCTTGAATAGATACATCTAGCGCTGAAACCGGCTCATCTTGAACGATGAACTTAGGCTTAAGTGCGAGCGCACGTGCAATACCGATTCTTTGTCTTCTACCACCGTCAAGTTCGTGTGGGTAAACATTGGTCAAACGCTCTGCAAGACCAACAGTATCCATCAATTCTTTAACGCGCTTCATACGGTCAACTTTGTTGCTGAATACCTTATTTACGATCAGTGGCTCAGAAATAATTTCTGAAACGCTCATCCTTGGGTTCAAAGAAGCAAATGGATCTTGAAAAACAATTTGCATCTGCTTACGCAAATGTCTCATATCCTTCTTGCTATAGTCTCTGATATTCTTACCTTCAAAAAGGATTTCTCCATCTGTCGCTTCAAGCAATCTTAAAACAACACGTCCAGTTGTCGATTTACCACAACCCGACTCACCAACCACACCTAGTGTCTCACCTTTGTTGATGTAGAAATTAACATCATCAACAGCATGTAATAAACCTTTTTTCGTGTGGAAGTACTTTTTCAAGTTTCTGACTTCTAGTAATTTTTCTGGTTGCAAACCTTTCACTCCCTCCATCATACGACGACACCCTCCTCATATAAGAGACATTTTGCAAAGTGTCCTGGTTCGATTTCAGTATTTTTAGGCATTCTAGTCGAACAAATCGGCATTGCCTTATCACATCTTGGATGGAAAGGACAGCCTGGAGGTAAGTCAGTTGGATCTGGCATTAACCCCTTAATTGGCTTAAGTTTTTCTACATCACTTTCAATATCTGGAATCGAGTTGAACAATCCAACTGTGTATGGGTGACGTGGATTTGTAAAGAGTCTGACTTTGTCCGTGTACTCGATGACATTGCCTGCATACATGATCGCAACTTTATCGCAAACTTCTGCGACGATGCCAAGGTCATGAGTAATCATAATCATCGATGTTCTGAATTCAGTCTTAAGGCTCTTCATCATTTCTAGAATTTGTGCTTGAATTGTAACATCTAGCGCTGTCGTAGGCTCATCTGCGATCAATAACTTAGGGTTACATGCTAATGCGATGGCAATAACAACACGTTGACGCATACCACCACTGAATTGATGAGGGTATTCTTTTGCTCTTTCAGCAGGTATACCTACTTTTAGAAGCATCTGAGCCGCTTTTTCCATTGCATCTGCATTATTCAAATGCTCATGCAACTTGATTACTTCGGCAATTTGCTCACCAACTGTCATAACAGGGTTAAGCGAGGTCATCGGATCTTGGAAAATCATCGAAATATACTTTCCTCTGATTTTTCTAAGTTCATTTTGCGACTTGCCAATTAGGTTTTCACCTTCAAAAAGGATCTCTCCTGAAATGATTTTTCCTGGTGGATTCGGTACGAGCTGCATGATGCCAAGTGCTGTTGTCGTTTTTCCAGCACCAGTCTCACCAACAAGACCGAGTGTTTCTCCTTCAGCGATTTCGAGATTCATATCTTGAACCGCTTTCACTGTACCATCAACGGTGATATAGTGAATCGCTAAATCTTTTATTTCCAATAACATATCTTTTTTCATTTAAATTACGCCTCCTCGCTCGTGCTAGTGCTTTAATCTTGGATCAAGCGCATCTCTTAAACCGTCGCCTAACATGTTAAGCGCAAAGATCGTAATCATGATCGCAAGTCCAGGGAAAGCCGTCATATGAGGATAGTCTCTGATATATTGACGACCACTGTTTAGCATTGCGCCCCACTCTGCAAGAGGTGGCTGAATACCAAGACCGATAAAACCTAAACCTGCAGCAGAAAGAATTGCGCCTGCAACGCCGATTGTCGATTGAACGATGAGTGGTGCCAATGAGTTCGGTATAATGTGTTTTACGATCAAACGCGTATCGTTTGCACCAACTGCTCTCGCTGCCTCGATAAACTCTTGGTCGCGCAAAGAAAGAACAGATGCTCTAACGATTCTGGCATATGATGGTATTGAACCCACGCCGACTGCGATCATAACGTTCCGCAGTTCTGGCCCCAGGGCGGCAACGATGGATATTGCAAGTAAAATTGATGGAATTGCTAAGAGAATATCAATAAAACGCATAATGACATTATCGAGTTTGCCACCATAGAAACCGGCGATTGCACCTAATGCACCACCAGTAAACATTGCAATACCAACTGCGAGCAGACCTACTTTAAGTGACACTTGCGCCCCATAGATAATACGGCTAAAAATGTCTCTACCGAAGTTGTCTGTACCCAACCAGTGTTTTGAGTTCGGTGTTAAGAATCGCTCTTTTAGATTTTGGTCATCATATCCATATGGCGCGATGACATCTGCAAATATTGCAGCAAAAATTAATATCAATATAACTGCTAATCCGAACATCGCGGCTTTGTTTTGCTTAAGTCTTCTCCAGACTTCACGCCAAGGGCCGGATTTTTTCTTCTTTTTAACTTCATTTGACATACGCTCACCCCCTACTTATACTGCGATTTGATTCTCGGATCAACATATGAGTAAAGAATATCTACTCCGAGATTCACAATACTAAATACAACGGCGATAAACAATACGCCACCTTGAAC
>DMYC01000219.1 GCA_003482695.1 Clostridiales bacterium UBA8960 | reverse complement strand
ATTTGGCCTGCGGAGACGCCTTAGCAACCTCATGGCGGGACGCCCGTACGCGGACATGCCACCCCCTCATTTCGCCACGACTATCCAAAAGGAGCTCGATTTACCGCATCTCCCCCTCCCCAAAAACCGCATCCACAATCGCGTCATAATCACTCAAATGTTCACATTTTCTAATTTTCTTCGCAAACTTATCTGAAACATCAAACATGTCGAACATGTAAGACCACATCTCTTTCATCTTATACAAAACGTTCCGCTCGCCGTACATCACTTCTTTATACGCCTCATAAAGTTCGTCGTGAAAACTTCTGACGGTTTCAAGACTCGGCGCATGTCCATGTTTTATTCGCCCAACAAGACCGGGATTGCCCACAAGCCCTCGCCCGAGCATGACCGTGTCCACAGATGGAAAACGCGATGTAATCCGCTCGAAATCAGCCACGCTGAAAATGTCGCCATTATAACAAACGGGCGCTTTGATCTCACCTAAAACCGCACCGAAAACATCGAGGTTCGGCGTGTTTTTATACATGTCTTTCGTGATGCGGGGATGAATGATCAACTCCTCAAGCGGGTATTGGTTGAAAATTTTCACCAGTTCATAAAACTCTTCATGCTCGTATTTGCCATGTCGCGTTTTGATCGATATTTTCATCGTCGCTTTACTGTAAATCGTCTCAAGGAATCGATTCAGTTCGTCTCGATGGAATAAAAACCCTGAGCCCTTGTTTTTCGAAACGACTGTATTTGAGGGACACCCAAGGTTGAGGTTGATTTCATCATACCCAAATGCGCAGATCGCCTCAGCGGTTTTGACGAAATCATCGGCCTTGTTGCTTAAAATTTGAGGGACCACAAAAAGCCCTGCATTATGTGCCGGGTTTATTTCCTTCATATCCCGAGTGCTGAAGCTCATCTGTTGATTGGTCGAGATAAAAGGTGTAAAATACTTATCAAGACGTTCGAAATGTCTGTGGTAAGCATTTCTAAATATATAATTCGTGACGCCCTCGAGAGGCGCTAAATAAAATCGCATAGATTCTCCTTCAATAAGCAGTGATTATTATATTATAGGGTATAAACCCAAAGAGTCCTAGCGTTATTTATAACATACCAATATGACATGAAAGGAGCGAACATGTCCTCCAAAAAAGCCCATCACCTGATTTTCAATCGCGTCGCACCAATCTATGGCATCTTTTTCAACAGCCAAAAAAGAAGTTTCAAAATGGCGATCAAGAAGGCGAAACCCGAGTTCGATTTGACGAAGTACCGCTCGATTCTCGACGTGGGAAGCGGAACAGGGGCGCTCTGTTCGGTTTTAGCAGATCAAGGACACGAAGTCACAGGCGTAGAACCCGCTGAAAGGATGATGACCGTGGCCAAAGTTAAAACGGCCTCTCAAGGCATCCCTTTTATCTCGGGCAATATTCTAGAGGGTCTGCCGTTTGAAGATGGGGCATTTGACATCGTGATGGCCTCATTTGTGGCGCACGGGTTAACGCCGGAACACCGAAAGCAAATGTACATGGAGATGAGCCGAATAGCGAAACATTATGTGATTTTTCACGATTTCAATGAAAATCGGTCGCTGCCCATTAGCCTCATCGAATGGCTTGAAGGTGGGGATTATTTCAGGTTCATCAAAACGGCCCGACATGAAATGCGTTCTTGCAAGACCGCATTATCCACCTGCTTTTCTGAAGTCAAGGTGATCGATGTCGCCAAACAGGCGGCTTGGTATATCTGCAAACCTCAAGTGTAGAAAGTGTAGTGAACGCTCACAGAGCGGGCACTGCGCTTTTTTTATTTATCATTTCCTACAACAAACTTTGTAGAGACTGTCAATATCATTTAAGTGCCGTTTCGTTATAGAATGAATTAACGAATAAACAGATGGAGGCAATATGGCAGGCGTAATCTTAAAAAACATCAATAAAATTTACGACAACGGGTTTCATGCAGTAAAGGGCGTCGACCTTGAAATCAAGGACAAAGAATTCATGATTTTGGTCGGTCCAAGTGGTTGCGGTAAGACGACCAGTCTTAGAATGATCGCTGGACTTGAGGAAATTAGCAGCGGCGAACTTCTGATAGGCGATCAGTTGGTCAATGATATAGCGCCAAAGGATAGAAACATCGCGATGGTGTTCCAGAACTATGCACTATACCCGCACATGACTGTCTATGAAAACATGGCATTTGGGCTTAAACTTCAAAAAAGACCAAAAGAAGAAATCATGCAGCGCATCGATAAAGCGGCTAAAATACTCGATATCGAGCAGCTTCTCACAAGAAAGCCAAAACAGCTTTCAGGTGGTCAAAGACAAAGGGTTGCCCTTGGAAGAGCGATCGTCAGAAAACCTGAAGTGTTTCTAATGGATGAGCCACTTTCGAATCTCGACGCTAAACTCAGGGTTCAGATGAGGGCTGAACTCATTAAGCTTCACAATGAGCTTCAAACGACATTTGTCTATGTTACGCACGACCAAACCGAAGCGATGACCATGGGTACGAGAATCTGTGTTATGAACGATGGCATCATCCAGCAAGTTGCGGACCCTAAAACCATTTACAACCACCCTGAGAACATGTTTGTGGCGAGCTTCATCGGTGCACCACAGATGAACTTCATCGACGGCATGCTTATTGAGAAAAACGGAAAAGTCTTTGCCATCATCGATGGCATGGAAATTGAACTCGTAGACGAACATGCTGAAAAAGTCAAAGAAGGTGGCCACTTGGGCAAAGAGGTCGTCGTCGGCGTTAGACCTGAAAACATCAAACTGGTGGATGACGGCAGTGGGTTAAAAGTAAAAGTCGTCGTCACAGAACTTCTCGGCAGCGACCTCAACGTTTATTTTACGCACAAAGGCAGACAGTACATCGCAAAAGAAGACGCTAAAGTGAACATAGAGTTCAACCAAATCATCGACATCACATTTGATAACACGAAACTTCACCTATTTGACAAGACAACCGAAAGATCGATATTGATCTAGAATTCTTTTACACTTTAATTCTCCTTCAGCAAAAGGACAGTCAGACATGTCTGTCCTTTTTGCCGTATTCTGTATGATTTTTTTAGGAATGTGCTAAAATTAAAACAGATGCGAAAACGGAAGATTAACGGAGAGGTGAGATTATGAACGTGCTTATCGAAGAACTTAAAACGATTCTAGATTGTGAAATAGAGATTAAGAATAAATCGAAATCGAAAAGGGTGGAACAACACACGTTTTTAGAGGTTCCAGGTGGAGGCACGTTCGTCATTCATCGTAAACTGACCGATCTTGAGCAAAGTTTAGTCAAAAGCTGGATCGAAAAAAGCACGCATGCTGCGATGCCATACGAATCAAATCTACTACTCAGCCCAGAAGGCTATAAGAACGAGTCGATTCCCCTTAAGTTTCCGATTAACCTTTGGCGTGTGATGGTGAAGGAAAACAGCGAAGTGGTTCAAGAAATATTGCGTTCAACATTTGGAACGGATCGAATCGTCACGATATCCCCACAGGAAAATGTCGTTTTCGTCACCAAAAGTCCGATGTCACCGCATGATTTGCTTGGCATGCTCGAGTCCGAAGCCCTTACCAGCTCAAAAATCGTCATCGGCAACACGATAACGCACGCTTCTGAGCTTTACGCCGGATATAAGGAACTATTGGAGCTCGCAAGCCTTGCGCAGCTGCTTAAGCAAAATGAACAAGTCATCACTTATGATGCCTTCCTATTTCCGCTATTGATCCATCGGCTTAAGCACGTGGGCGAGCCTTCAAAATCAAACGAAGAGGGGCTCATCACCAATCTCATGAGGCATCATGTCAAATCGGTAGGCGATCAAGAACTCGAGCATACCGCGCTGATTTTCTTCAGAAACAACCTCAATATCACAGAAACGGCAGGCGCTCTGTTCATACACAGAAACACGCTCATCTATAGACTCGGCAAACTGGAGAGCATCACCGGCTATGACATCCGGAAATTTGGTGATGCCATCAACTACTATTTAAGTTATCTCGTGGAAACGATCAAATAATAGGAGGCACTCATGGCTTTTAAGAACGAATTTTTATGGGGCTCGGCTTCGGCTGCCTATCAGATAGAAGGCGCATTTGACGCCTATGGCAAAGGCCCTTCCATTTGGGACGAATGGGCGCATTTGCCAGGAAAAACCTTTGAAGGCACAAACGGTGATGTTGCGTGCGACCACTACCACAGGTTTAAGGAAGACGTCGCGCTCATGAAGGAGATGGGGTTAAAAACCTATCGATTTTCCATCGCTTGGCCTCGGATCATGCCTGAAGGCATCGGCGCCATCAATCCCGAAGGAATCGCCTTTTACGACGCACTCATCGATGAACTCCTTGAGAACGGCATTGTGCCAATGGTCACGCTTTACCACTGGGATCTCCCTAAAGCACTGGAAGACGCATACAAGGGATGGGTCTCCCGAAATGTGGTTCAAGACTTCGTCAAATACGCCGAAGTTTGTTTCGCCCATTTTGGCGATCGCGTAAAACACTGGATCGTCATGAATGAACCCAACATATTCACGTCACTCGGGTATATGCTGAAGTTACACCCCCCGGGCATTCACGATGAAACCACCTATCTGAAAGCGTTTCACCATACCGTACTCGCGCATGCCTACACGGTTCTGTCGTATAAAGCATCAGGTTATGAAGGCATGATCGGTTCGAGCATCGCTTATGCGCCATCTTATGCCGCTTCTGATAAACCGGAAGACATAAAGGCGAAGCACATGTTCGACGTGACCGGTCCCCTTTGGTACCTCGACAGCTACTATAAAGGTGACTATCCAGAAGATGGCGTCGCATATTATACCCATACGGGCGTGATGCCTGATGTAACGGAAGAAGATGGTGAAGTGATGCGCAAAGCCGCTAAGCTATGCGACTTTATCGGCATCAATTACTATCAAACGGCTATGCTTGCGCACAATCCCTTGGGAGGCGTCGGTTTTGGCGGGATGAACACCTCTGGTAAAAAAGGCAGTCAAACTGAAAATGGCGTGCCTGGTCTTTATAAATACGTGCACAATGCGTCACTTGAATATACGGATTGGGATTGGGCGATTGATCCCGATGGGCTTAGAATGGGTCTTGAAGTGCTTAACGAACGCTATGGTCTTCCCATCATCATCAGTGAAAACGGTCTTGGTGCCGTGGATGTCATGACAGAAAATGGTCAGGTTGAAGACGATTACAGAATCGACTTCATAAAAAAACACTTGGTGGCATGCGATCAGGCCATTCTGGGTGGGGTGGACCTCCTTGCCTACTGCACTTGGTCGTTTACGGACCTGCTCAGTTGGCTGAACGGTTACAAGAAACGCTATGGTTTTGTCCATATCGATTTTGAATCAGGTTCTCTAAAGCGCACAAAGAAAAAGTCTTTCGAGTGGTATAAAAATGTTATAAAGTCAAATGGCAAAGCACTTTAGGAGACAATATGAACTATTTAGCAATAGATATTGGCGGTTCAGCGATAAAGGCGGGCATCATCAGTTCAGAAGGGGTGGTGCTCAGCAAAATGGTGCAGTCCACACCTATGACTTGTTATGAGGATCTGCTCGATTCGCTGACAACCATCGTCAAATGGGCAAAAACACTCGTGGAAATCAAGGGCATTGCACTCAGCCAACCTTGTGTGACGGATCAAAAAACAGGTCAAGCGCTTAGTGAAGGGGCACTGATATACATCACAGAAAAGAATCCCGCAAAAGATTTGGGCGAGAAGTTTGGGCTGCCCTATGCCGCTGAAAATGACGGCAACTGTGCTGCGCTCGCAGAAATTTGGGTCGGCAACGGCAAACATGTGAACAATTTAGCGCTTGTGGTTTGTGGCACAGGCATTGGAGGGTCTGTCATCATCGATAAGAACATCGTCAGCGGCAAACGCAATTTTGCGGGCGAGTTTGGCATGTCCATCATGAGCGAAGATGAAAATGGTCGCCCTTTAAACTGGAGTGAGCTTGGGTCCACGCTTGCGCTTGTTCTTCGGTATGCAAAACGCACAAAAACGGATCCATCGACACTTAATGGCAAGAAGATATTCGAGCTTGCTGAAGCGGGTGATCAGGAGGCTCAATATTGCATCCATCATTTCTTTCGCATTTTCGCATATGGCGTACACAACATTCAGCACGTCTACGATCCAGATTTGATTCTCATAGGTGGTGCCATTAGTGAACGCCCTGATTTTGTTGCACATATAGAAGACGCGCTTGACGTACTGTACAGTCAAATGCTCGGCCTTATGTCGCGGCCGACTGTTGGCGTCTGCGGCTCTGGCAACGATGCAAATCTCATCGGGGCGGTCTACCATCTGCTACACAAACAAGTATAAACTTTTTATTAAAGGTGTTGACGTTTTGCCTCAAAAAGTGGTATGCTCATTTTGTCGAAAACGGTTTCGACAATCAAGGAGGTAGATCAAATGATCACAATCTATGACATAGCAAAAGCTTGTGGCTGTTCCAGTTCAACCGTTTCAAAAGCACTCAACAATTACCCGGATGTCAGTCTAAAAACAAAAGAGCGCATACTGAAAAAAGCAAAAGAGCTTGGGTTCGTGCCCAATTTGCAAGCCAGAGCGCTTAGCACCAACAAGACTTGGAATATCGGCGTGTTGTTTGAAGATAAAAGCCATAGCGGCTTGACGCATTACTTCTTTTCTCAAGTTTTGCAAGGGGTCAAAGAACAAGCTGAGGAAAAAGGCTATGACATCACATTTATCTCTAAGAATCTAGGTGGCGTTGATATGAGTTACCTTGAGCATTGCAACAGACGCAAAATCGATGGCGTCGTCATCGCTTGCATCGATTTCGAGGACGCTCAAGTTCAGGAACTGATGGACAGTGACCTTCCTGTCGTTGCGATCGATTATGCCTCTAGAAACATCAGCTCGATTATGTCCGACAATGTCAAAGGCGTCTACGAACTCACTAAGTATCTGATTTCCCTTGGACACACGGATATCGTATACGTTTATGGTCATGAAGTGTTCGTCACCGACGAGCGCATCAGAGGGTTCAAAAAAGCGCTTGAAGACCACGGCATTCCGTTTAATAATGAGATGTTGATCAAGTCTGCATATAGCGAGAAGAGAGAAAACATCGAAGCGGTGGAAACGCTTATAAAGCGTGGAAAACTGCCCTCGGCATTATTGTTTCCGGATGATTGCTCGGCAATTTGGGGCATCAACGCCCTCAGAGCAAATGGCATAAGGGTGCCTGAAGATGTGTCTGTCGCCGGTTTTGACGGCGTTGAAATAGGCGAAATGATCTATCCGCGTCTGACCACCATCAAGCAAAACACGTCTAGACTTGGTAAAGAAGCGGCGCTTAAATGCATTCAGATGCTGGAATCCAGTGCAAACAACAATACTCAAATCACAGTCGGTGTTGAACTGATCAAAGGAGGCACTGTGCTGCCTTACAAGAAAAAATAAAATGGATAGAGCCTTTCGCGGTGATCGTATGATCGCCATGAAAGGCTCTTTTTTTTAGGTTACAAAACTGAAAAAACAAATCGGGTTTGATGTTTGTATGGCGATGTCTCAGAGACATAAACCACATCATCCAGCTTGTTGTTTGTGATATCAGGCAGGTCTTGAGTCTCGAAACAAATGCCGGCGTGCTTTATAAAGCGTTTGCCCGAGTCACTCGCCACTGCGTCTAGGAAATTGCCGCTATAGACGACCATGTAGGGCTGCGTGGTGGAGACGTGCATGACGCGTCCAGATTCTGGATCCACAAGCGTTGCGACGTCGTCTTTAGGTTCACATTTAAAAGGGTGATCGATGCCCTTTGTGAGTATGATGTCATTCGCCTCTTGAATAAGCGCTTCGCCAATCGCCCTTGAAACTGAGAAATCTAGTGCGGCGTTTGATATAGGAACAAGTTCTTGAGGTAGACTTTCCGAATCTAGCCTTGCAAAATGTGAGCAGTTTAGCTGTAGGTGGTGTCCGGATATTGGGGTTGACGCGCTACCAGACAAGTTGAAATAGCTGTGATTCGTCAGTGAAAGATACGTAAGCGCTTTGCTCGTGGCATGGTAATCTATCGTAAGCGTTTCATCGCACACTTTGTACGTCAACGTGTAGTTGATCTGGCCGCCATAATCAGGATGGGTTAAGGCCTCATGCGACAATACCAAACTGTCGGCCGTTTGCGACAGAATCGACCAGTTGACTTTGTGAAGGCCTTGCGAACACGAGTGCAAACTGTTCGGATGACAGCTCGTATCAAGCGTTAGCGTATTATTACTTGAGTGGTCTTGATCGCATAAACGTATTTGACCTTTAGAGGTTCGGCCTGCAACAGGGCCAACGACGCACCCTAAGAATAGGGGGTTGCTCAGGTAATCGTCAATTGTTTCGTATTCTAAGACGACGTTTCCGCGTTGCCCGCTTTTGTCCAGAGCCATGATCTTCGTGAGAATGGCACCGAAAGTCAGAATTTCCACGTTGAATCCCGACTGGCTTTTTAGCTTGATGGCCTTGATCTCGCCATAGTGTTTATCGTTCATAATGCACGCTCCGTGAGTGTTTGGATTTTGTGAAATTTACCGTCATCATACTGCGGTGGTCATCGACTGTCAAGCACAAAACGTCTTTATCGCAACAATTATGAAAATTTGTACATAATTTTGGTTTTTTTTGTTGACCTCTTAAAAAATTCAAAGTATAATTTGATTAACGAAAGCGATTTCGTCAGCTTAAAACATTATTTAGAATGGATTGCAGATTAAATAGTGTTTTTTTTTACACAAATTCGAAAGCGGTTTCGTTGATATTTCGTAGCCACTTTCATCTCTTTAGAGCAGCACTGTAAGAATCATTAAGAATATGAGAGTGAGAGGTCAAGTCCAATGGAGAAATTTAAAAACGTCGATCTAAGCGCAGAGATAAGAGCCGAAGACCTCGTGTCCCGGATGACCACTGAAGAAAAGGTCAGCCAGCTCAGTTATAATGCCGCCCAGATCGAGCGTTTAGGCATACCGGCATATAACTGGTGGAATGAAGCATTGCATGGTGTTGCGAGAGCCGGCACGGCGACGATGTTTCCGCAAGCGATTGGACTTGCAGCCACTTTTGATGAAGCGCTTCTTCAAAAAGTCGGAGATATTTGCTCGACAGAAGCGCGTGGCAAGTATAATCAAAGTCGAAAATTCGGTGACACGGGCATTTATAAAGGCCTTACGATTTGGTCGCCGAGCATCAATATTTTTAGAGACCCACGCTGGGGTAGAGGGCAAGAAACATACGGCGAATGCCCATTTCTGACCGCTAGACTCGGCATCGCATTTGTGAAAGGGTTGCAGGGCGATCAGGCACATCTCAAAACGTCGGCATGCGCAAAGCATTTCGCTGCACATAGCGGACCGGAAGGGTTGAGACACGAATTTGACGCCATCGTCGGACCGAAAGATTTAAACGAAACATACCTCCCGGCATTTGAAGCTTTAGTTAAAGAGGGCAAAGTGGAAAGCGTCATGGGCGCTTATAACAGGCTTAATGGAGAACTCGCTTGTGCCAGTCCTTTCCTGATGGGTAAGCTGTCCGAATGGGGATTTGATGGACATTTTGTTTCAGATTGCTGGGCAGTGAGAGACTTTCATACAAAACACATGGTCACACAAACGGCGGAAGAGTCTGCTGCACTCGCACTGAGCTGCGGCGTCGACTGCAACTGCGGTGACAGTTACGAATACTTGATGCCGGCCATAAACGCCGGATTAGTCGCACCTGATTATGCGACCGAGTCTGCTAAGAGGCTCATGAGGACACGCATAAGACTCGGCATGTTCGATGAACATACGGATTTCGATCAAATCGGGTATGACGTCGTCAGCTGTGACGCTCATAAAAAATATGCATTGACTTGTGCTGAAAAATCGATGGTTCTTCTTAAAAACAATGGCCTATTGCCACTTGACCCGTCTAAAATCGGTTCAATCGGCGTCATCGGACCTAATGCGGCAAGTTTGGATGCGCTACGCGGCAATTATTTCGGAACATGCGATGAGTATGTGACGTTTCTAAGTGGTATAAGAGAAGCATTCGAAGGGCGCATATACTACTCTGAAGGCAGCCATCTTTTTAAAGAAAACCTACAGCCGCTTGGTCAACCAGGTGACGGTTATGCTGAGGCGATTGCGGTAGCCACGCATTCAGATGTGATCGTTTTATGTGTCGGACTCGATGCCACGATCGAAGGCGAGGAAGGCGATACAGGGAACGCTTTTGCAGCCGGTGACAAAGACGATTTGATGCTACCTAAGAGCCAGCGTTTGCTGGTGGAAAAGGTGTTGTCGCTCAATAAACCGACCATCATCGTGGTGGCGGCAGGCAGTGCGATCAACCCGCTGGGTGAAAAAGCCGATGCGCTAATTCACGCTTGGTATCCAGGTCAGCTGGGCGGAAGCGCTTTAGCGAATATCCTATTCGGTAAAGTGTCGCCATCGGGGAAACTTCCGGTTACGTTTTATGAAACGGCAGACTTGTTGCCGAATTTTGAAGATTACAGCATGAAAAACAGGACATACAGACATCTGGAAAACAATGTGCTTTACCCATTCGGTTTTGGCCTGACGTATTCAAAGACGGTTTGTCGTGATTTGGTTTTCGATCCAGTTCAAGGTGAAGCACACCTCGAAGTCGAGAATCTGGGCGACTACGACACAGATGAGGTCGTACAGCTTTATATAAAAGACGAAATGTCGAAGTGGGCACCGCGTAATCACAAACTTTGCGGGTTTAAACGCATTCATTTAAAAGCGGGTGCATCCAGGGCACTCTCGATCAGCCTCTCAAAAGATGCGTTTGAGGTGGTGGACGAATCGGGCAACCGCCTCGTCGATAGCCATTCATTTACTTTATATGCCGGTTTTCATCAGCCAGATGCAATAAGTGAAGCGCTTTCAGGTTCATCGTGCATCAAAGTGGAAATCAAGTAATCGTTTCAGGTGGAAATTTGAGTCTTATAGGCTGTGCATCTAACGTGGGTACACACAAGTGAGATCAAATTCACATAAATGCGTTCATTAAAATGTTAGGGGGAAGACAATGAAAAGACTTATTAGCTTAATGCTGGTCGTATTGATGGTTTTCAGTTTGGTTGCATGTAGTTCACAAACTTCACCATCCACGACAACTGCCGCTCCAGATGCAACTGCAACGATCGAAACAACAGCTAGCACTGGTTCGGCTCAGAAAACAGTTCTAAACGTATGGTCATTTACGGACGAAGTGCCTAAGATGATCGACAAGTACTTGGAAATGAACCCGGAATTCGCAGCAAAATATGAAATCAAGACGACGATTATCGCCACAACAGACGGCGCATACCAGCCTGCACTTGACCAAGCGCTTTCAGCTGGCGGTAAAGATGCACCTGATATTTTCACAGCTGAATCTGCATTTGTACTAAAGTATTCTCAAGGCGACGCATCACAATATTCTGCGCCTTACAAGGATTTAGGGATTGATGTGGCTGCTAAAATCAAAGAAGCGGATATCGCTCAATATACTGTGGACATCGGTTCCAACGGTAACGGCGATGTCGTGGGACTTGGCTATCAAGCAACAGGCGGCGCGTTCATCTATCGTAGATCTATCGCTAAAGAGGTTTGGGGCACAGATGACCCGGCAGAAATCACTAAGAAAATCGGTCCAGGTTGGGACAAGTTCTTCGCTGCTGCAGCTGACCTCAAAGCTAAAGGTTATGGCATCGTTTCAGGCGATGGCGATCCATGGCATGCAGTTGAAAACAGTTCAGACAAACCTTGGGTTGTAGATGGCACACTTACCATCGACCCTAAGCGTGAAGCGTTCCTGGATTTATCAAAACAACTTAAAGACAATGGATATCACAATGACACGCAAGACTGGCAAGATGCTTGGTTTGCAGATATGAAAGACGCTGGCGCGAAAAAAGTATTAGGCTATTTTGGCCCAGCATGGATGATCAACTATGTAATCGCTGGAAACAGTGGCGATACGTTTGGCGATTGGGCTGTTTGTGAATCACCGGTAGGTTTCTTCTGGGGTGGCACATGGGTATTCGGTTCACAATCTTCACCTAACAAAGCGGCAGTCGGCGAAATCATAGAGTGGATCACACTCGATTCTTCAGAGCAAGGCCTCCAATACATGTGGGCAAACGGCACGCTTAATGGCCCAGGCGGCACAAAAGACACCGTTGCATCTGGTAAAGTCATGAGCATTTCAAACGGCGAACTCGAATTCTTAGGTGGCCAAAACATGTTCGACATCTTTATTCCAGCAAATCAATTTGCTAACGGTAAAAACTTGACTCAATACGATGAAACCATCAACCGTTTCTGGCGTGACCAAGTTAGATCATACACTGCTGGAGAGAAAACTAGAGAAGCCGCACTTAAAGATTTCAAACAAATGGTTGCGGACAACCTCGATCTCAAAGTAGAATAATTATAAAGTGTGAATTGGGATAGGATAGACTGAAAATTCTCTTTCCTATCCCATTTATTATGTGGAGGTGAGTCAAAGTTGAAACAGCGTAAAAACGTAAGTTATGCAAAGTATGGATATATCTTTAGCTTACCTTTTATCATCGTATTTCTGATTTTTTCGCTTTATCCGATTATTTACACAGCGGTCATCGGCTTTACGAACTATAAAGGGCTAGGCGTGACATCGTGGCAGTTTTTGGAAAACCCGTTCGAGAATTTCATCAGCATCATGAACAACGGCTCGTTTAGACAAGCACTGAAAAACACATTTATCATTTGGACACTGAATTTTATACCGCAGATTACACTCGCACTCCTACTCACCGCATGGTTTACCTCAAGACGCAACAAACTCATGGGTAAAGGCCTTTTCAAAGTGCTGTTTTATCTGCCCAATATCATCACAGCGGCCAGCATCGCCATCCTATTTTTCGCACTCTTTGGCTACCCGGTCGGACCTGTGAACAGTTTACTCGCACAGCTCGGTCTCGTGGACTCACCCGTCTTTTTTCTCATCAGTAAAAACGCTTCGAGGGCGATTATCGCCTTTATCCAGTTTTGGATGTGGTACGGCTACACGATGCTCATTTTGACATCAGGTGTACTCGGCATCAATCCTGAAATTTACGAGGCAGCTGAGATCGATGGCACCACTGGACTTCAGACCTTTTTATACATCACGTTGCCAAACCTTAAGACGATTTTGCTCTATGTCCTCATCACGAGCATGATTGGCGGTCTTAACATGTTTGACATCCCAAAACTCTTCATGCAAGGTGGACCGGACAATTCAACACTGACCACCAGCGTGTTCATTTACAACCAGGCCTTTAGCGGCAGCTACCTTTATAACCGTGCTGCGGCAGCCAGTATGATCATGTTCGTGATCATCGCCATATTCTCGGGGCTATTGTTCTACGTCATGCGCGACAAAAGCGAAATTCAAATGCGCAAAGAAGCTAAGGCACTGGAAAAAGCCCGCAAACTTGAAATAAAAAGACAGGAGGCGGTATAACGATGGCAAAAGTTCGAAAACTTAAAAAAAGAAGCAGCATAACGTTTAGAGTCAGCGCATATACGGTCTGCATCTTGTTGGCCGTTCTTAGTATCCTGCCTTTCTGGGTCATGTTTGTCAATGCGACCCGGAACACGTTTCAGATTCAACAAGACGCCCTTTCATTGATTCCTTCAGTTCATTTTTTCGACAACCTAAAAATATTGCTCGGAAAAACGTTCGACCCGCTTAAAGGTCTCAAGAACTCGATGATCATCTCAACTGCGTCGACCCTATGTACCATTTATTTCTCAGCGCTTACGGCGTATGCGCTCGTGGCATATAACTATAAGATGAGAAAACCGCTTTTCACCTTTATCATGGCAGTCATGATGATACCCGCTCAAGTTTCAGTCATCGGATTTTATCAGTTCATGTATAAAATCGGCATGACAAACAACTTTTTAGCACTGATTTTACCCACCATCGCCACACCTGCGGCCGTGTTTTTCATGAGACAGTTCATGCTCGCATCGTTGCCGCTTGAGCTCGTCGAAGCAGCCCGAATCGATGGCGCAAGTGAGTTTTACACATTCAACAAAATCGTTTTGCCGATCATGAAGCCCGCTATGGCCACTCAAGCCATTTTCACGTTCGTGTCGAGCTGGAACAATTTGTTTTTACCACTTGTACTTCTTACAAACAGCGACAAATACACGATGCCGATTATGGTCAGCCTCCTGAGGGGGGATATTTACAAAACCGAGTATGGCGCAGTGTATCTAGGGCTTACCTTAACGGTGTTGCCACTATTTATAGCCTATTTTTTACTTTCCAAGTACATTATCGAAGGCGTGGCACTTGGTGGTGTGAAGGGTTGATGCGTCAACCCTTCAAAGTTCGTTTTTTTTTAACCACTTTTTAAAGTCTATTGAAAAAGTTTTTAATTTGAGGTATTCTTAATGAAACCTCAATGAACCATCAACTTATATTTTGTGGAGGTCTATATGACATTTTTTAAGAATATTGAGAAGATCAGATTTGAAGGTAAAGATTCAACAAATCCTTTGGCGTTTAAATACTACGACGCAGACAGCATCGTGGCTGGAAAGCCGATGAAAGAACACCTTAGATTTGCGATGAGCTATTGGCATACTTTAACAGGCGAAGGTTCGGACCCTTTTGGTACAGGCACGATGGAGCGTCCTTGGAATGAACTGACCGGCATCGAGAAGTCAAAAATCAGAGCGGATCTCGGCTTTGAACTCATGTCGAAACTAGGCGTTGAATACTTCTGTTTCCACGACCTCGATATAGCACCAGAAGGGGACAGCCTTGAGGAGAAAAATGCATTTTTGGACGAAATGGTGACTTATATTGAAACCCTTATGGCTAAAACGGGCATCAAATGCCTCTGGGGAACGACGAACGCCTTTACGAACAAGCGCTTTGTGCATGGTGCGGCGACATCTCCGAACGCCGATGTGTTCGCATATGCTGCGGCTCAGGTGAAAAAGGCGATGGAAGTGACTCAAAGGCTTGGCGGTGAAAACTATGTGTTCTGGGGTGGCCGTGAAGGTTACGAGACACTGCTCAACACAAACACTGCGCTTGAACTTGACAATCTAGGCCGATTCTTAAAAATGGCCGTTGATTATAAACAAAAAATCGGATTTGAGGGGCAGCTTCTTATTGAACCAAAACCAAAAGAGCCAACGAAACATCAATATGACTTCGATACGGCGACTGTCATCAGTTTCCTCAGAAAATACGGACTCGAAAATCACTTCAAGCTCAACATCGAGGCGAATCATGCGACACTTGCCATGCACACGTTCGAACATGAACTCAACATGGCGAGAATCGAAGGCATGCTTGGCTCTATCGATGCAAATCAGGGCGACCTTCTCTTCGGTTGGGACACGGACCAGTTTCCAACGAATATCTATGATGCCACACTCGCGATGATCGAGGTGCTTAAAAATGGTGGTTTGGCACCGGGTGGCCTAAACTTTGACGCGAAAGTCAGAAGAGGGTCTTTCGATATGGAAGATTTGTTCTATGCTTATATCGCAGGGATGGATACGTTTGCGAGAGGGTTATTGATCGCGGACCAAATCATCGCCGATGGTGTGTTCGAAAGTTTTGTGAACGAAAGATATGCGAGCTACAAGTCGGGTATTGGTGCGAAAATCGTAAATGGCGAAGTTGATTTTGAAGCGCTTGAAGCTTATGCGATGGGACTTGAAGAAATCGTGAATACCTCTGGTCGTCAAGAAATGCTCGAGAATATATTGAATCAGTACATTTACAGATAAGTCACTTTTAGTGGCAGAAAACGAAGAATGAGGTGCTTTAGTGCAGGACAATTTAGATCAAAGTTCGATAAAGAGTCTGAATCGGTCACGCCTTTTAAGGGCTTTTAGAGACAACGACGTCATTCAGAAAAAAGAGTTGGTGGAACGATTAAACTTAAGCATTACGACGGTGACGGCACACACGAGAGAGCTGCTTGACGAAGGGCTTATAGATGACATCGGCATCGCGGAAAGTACAGGTGGTAGAAAACCCGTCGTGTTCAAGTTTATGAAAAATGCAAAGGTCTCGTTCGGCGTGGACATCTCCCCTCATCAGGTGACGATGGTCTTATCGAATCTGAAGTCGGAAGTGCTCAAAGTGGAGAAGTTTGCCGTCGATCAGATGATGATGGCGGCGATATTGGAAAAGGTGCTCGATCTGGCCGATCATATGCTGGTAGCTGCTGGCGTTCATAAATCATGCTGTTTAGGCATGGGTTTATCGCTTCCTGGGTTGGTTGACCCGGAGCG